>PGXB01000004.1 GCA_002838945.1 candidate division Zixibacteria bacterium HGW-Zixibacteria-1 | reverse complement strand
GGAGCTTCAGACTCCGATCGCGATGGAGAAGGAACTGCGTTTTGCCATCCGCGAAGGCGGCCGGACCGTCGGCGCCGGCGTTATTGCCGAGATAATTGAATAGAATAATTTGGATACTTTTTAGAGATAAGGTTAGTAATAGGTATGAATGGCCAAAAAATTAGAATCAAGCTGAAAGCGTACGATCACTATTCGCTTGACAAATCGACCAAGGAAATTGCGCGAACAGTTCTGCGCACCGGTGCTCGTATTGCTGGGCCCATTCCTCTTCCGACAAAGCGCACTGTTTATACAGTGCTGCGCTCGCCGCATGTTGACAAAAAGTCGCGCGAGCAGTTCGAAACCAGAATTCATAAACGCCTGATTGACATTTATGAATCGACTCCTCAAACCGTTGATGCTTTGATGAAGCTTGATTTACCGGCCGGCGTTGATGTTGAGATCAAGACTTGATGGTGGTAAACTGATGAAAGAAATTATTGGAAAAAAACTTGGAATGACACGCGTCTTCGGTGAGGATGGTCAGGCGATTCCGGTATCTGTTATCGAAGCTGGTCCCTGCGCGGTTGTTGCCAGACGGACGGACGAGAAAAACGGTTACGAGGCGATTCAGGTAGGTTTCGGCGAAAAACGGAAGAAGCTTTTCAACAAACCGATAATGGGTCATTTTGAGAAAGGCGGCGTTGAGCCGGCCCGCATGCTGCGGGAAATACAATTTGAAGGCGACATTAATGTCGGTGATCTGATCAAAGTCGACATTTTCAAGAAAGGCGAAAAAGTCGATGTAACCGGCATTTCCAAGGGCCTTGGTTTTCAGGGCGTGATGCGTCGTCACGGTTTCGGCGGAGCACAGACCACTCACGGTCAGTCCGACCGGCGGCGAGCTCCGGGATCGATCGGGTCCTCATCGTATCCCTCCCGCGTTTTCAAGGGAATGCGGATGGCCGGGAAAACCGGCCGGGACAAGGTTACGGTGGTTAATCTCGAAGTCGTGCAGGTTATAGAAGATCAGAATCTTCTTTTGGTTCGCGGGGCCGTACCCGGCAAAAAGGGTTCGCTCCTTAGGATAAGAAAGACTAATAGGGTCCGATAGAATGGCGGTGTTATATGGAAGTTAAGGTATACAACAAAGAAGGCGCCGAAACGGGAACAATCACGTTGAATGACGCCATTTTCGGCCTGGAGCCAAATCCGGCGCTGGTCCATCAGTACATCGTCAATTACCTGGACAATCAGCGTCAGGGGACCTCCAGTTCCAAAGGTCGTTCCGATGTGGCCGGATCCACGGCCAAACCGTGGCGCCAGAAAGGGACCGGCCGGGCGCGCGCCGGCACCCGAAAATCCCCGCTTTGGCGGGGGGGCGGAATCATCTTTGGCCCGGAACCTCGCAATTACTATAGCAAGTTCCCCAGAAAGATGAAATTGACGGCTCTGTTGTCGGCATTCTCCGACAAAGCGCGCAACGAGAGTATAACGGTCGTCGAGGATCTTGAACTCGCCGACGTCAAGACAAAAACAGTCGCGACAATTCTGGATAAACTTGGATTGGAAAAGAAGAAGTGCCTTATTCTCGATGAGGGTGTCAATAGAAACCTTCATATGTCGGTACGAAATATGGATAAGGTCAATTATTCTCGGGCTCCGCTGGCCAACGCCTATGAGGTCATCAATGCCGATGTCCTTCTGGTCACCAAGGCAGGTCTTGAGAAGATCGAGGAGGTATTTGCAAAATGAAGGACGCAAGAGATGTTTTGCAGCTTCATCTGATGACGGAAAAGTCGCTGATGCTGAAAGAAAAAGACAACGCCTATGTATTTCACGTTAACCGCGCCGCCAACAAGCTTCAGATCAAGGAAGCGGTCGAAAAGGCTTTTAAAGTCAAGGTCGACAAGATCCGGACGATGGTTGTGGCGGGTAAGCCGAAACGTCTTGGGATGTACGCCGGAAGAACCGGCGCCTGGAAAAAGGCGATCGTGACGTTGAAAGAAGGCCAGCAAATTTCGGATTTTGAAAATATCTAAGACAGGGAATAGGAACTACCATGGGTGTCAAGAAATTTAAACCGGTTACTCCTTCTCAACGTTTTAGGACGGTTTCTACTTTTGAGGAGATTACTTCCATCATACCGGAAAGGGCTTTGCTGGAGCCGACGAAGAAATCCGGTGGAAGAAACAATAAAGGTCGTGTCACCGCCCGGCACCGCGGCGGCGGTCATAAACGCTTCTATCGCCTGATCGACTTTCGGCGGGACAAGCGCGATATCCCGGCCCGCGTGGCCTCGATTGAATATGATCCCAACCGTTCGGCCAATATTGCCCTGTTGCATTATGTTGACGGCGAGAAAAAATACATTCTTGCCCCCGACGGAATAAAAGTCGATGATTTCATCATGGCCGGCGAGAAGGCTGAAATCAGAAACGGCAACTCGCTTCCGGTCGGGGCAATGCCCTTGGGAACTTTCCTGCACAACGTGGAAATGTATCCCGGTAAGGGCGGCAAGATTGCCCGAAGCGCCGGCACTTATGTCCAGCTTGTGGCCAAAGAAGGCGAATTCGCCCATTTGAAGATGCCGTCGGGCGAAGTGCGGCTGGTCAAGCAGAACTGTTACGGGACGATCGGAACGGTCGGTAATGCCGATCATAAAAACCTTTCATGGGGCAAGGCCGGAGCGGCGCGCTGGCGCGGCTGGCGTCCCAAAGTCCGCGGTGTTGCCATGAACCCGGTCGACCACCCGATGGGCGGCGGCGAGGGCCGCAGTTCCGGCGGACGGCACCCCTGCACCCCGTGGGGTAAGATTACCAAGGGTTTGAAGACGCGCAAAAAGAGAAAACCAAGCAGTAAATATATAGTAGAGTCACGCAGGAAGAAAAACTAGTTCGGAGGAATAAATGGCGAGGTCACTGAAAAAAGGTCCTTATATAGATGCCAAGCTGTTCAAGAAAATCGACGCCTTGAACCTGTCCGGCGAGAAAAAGGTCATCAAGACCTGGGCGCGTCGTACGACCGTGGTCCCGGAATTTGTCGGGCACACGCTGGCGGTTCATAACGGCAACAAGTTTATTCCTATTTATGTTACTGAAAATATGGTAGGACATAAGCTCGGCGAATTCGCTCCGACAAGAACTTTCCGCGGGCATGGCGGTAAACTGGTCGAGCGGGCCAGTACCATTAGATAGGGGAACAGAAGATGCAAGCACGTGCACGAGTCAGATTCCTGAGAACGTCAGCCAGAAAGATGCGACGGGTGGCTGCGCTTATTAAGGGTAAACCGGTTGAAGAAGCTTTGAATATTCTGACCTATACCCCGAAAATGGCCGCTCATCATCTGGCCAAGACCGTCAAAGCGGCCGCGGCCAACGCCATTTCGAGTGTCGGTACCGCCAAGCTCAAAGCCGAAGATCTGTCAATCACCAATATCATGGTTGATGGCGGTCCCATGGCCCCGAGAGTGCGGTTTCAATCGATGGGGCGGGCTCATCGGATTCGCAGAAGATTCTGTCATTTGACCGTCGAAGTCGAGGGCGAGCCGGAACCTGAAACCGCCAAGACCAAAACGGGCCGCAGGAAAAAAAGCAAAGAAGAGGCGCCCGAAACCGAGACAAAGAAACCCGGTGCCAGGGCCAGGAAGACCCCTTCCAAAGCCAAAAAGACGGTAGCCAAAGATAAGTCTGAAGTTGATAAGATAGATGAAACAGAAGCTGCTTCTGCGGAAGCAGCGTCCGGGACCGATGCGGCGGCTGATGAAACAGCGGTCGAAAAAGAAGTCACGGATTCTGAAGACACAAAGAAAGAAGAATAGAGTGAGGAGATAAGCTTGGGACAGAAGACGCACCCAATAGGATTCCGCCTGGGTATCATTAAAACCTGGAACAACAAGTGGTTTGCCGGAAACAAATTCGCCAACTTCATTTATGAAGATATGATGGTGAAGAAATATATCAATGCCCGACTGGATAATGCCGGTCTGGCCAAGGTTGAGATTCTGCGGGCGCCCAAGAGAGTCACTGTCGATATTCATACATCACGCCCCGGAATTGTAATCGGGCGTAAAGGGTCCGAAGTCGACAAACTGCGCGAGGAATTGCAGCTTCTGACCAAGAAAGACATCTCCCTGAATATTATTGAAGTTAAGAAGCCCGAACTGAATGCCCGGCTGGTGGCCGATTCGATCGCCCGTCAGCTTGAGGGCCGTGTCTCTTATCGCCGTGCCATGAAAAAGGCCATCGCCGCTTCCATGAAAATGGGCGCCGATGGCATCAAGGTTGTTTGCGGCGGTCGGCTGGCCGGTGCGGAAATCGCCCGGACCGAAAAATATATGGATGGACGCGTGCCGTTGCACACGCTGAGGGCTGATATCGATTATGCCACTTCCACCGCTCATACCACCTATGGCTGCATTGGCGTCAAGGTTTGGATTTGTCGCGGGATGGTGCATGGAGCCGGCGAAATGCTGGTGAAGGAAGAACTTGATAAGGGTGCCTCGGAGAGACCGGAAATTGAAATGCCGGCCCGCCGAGATCATCGCCGCGATGATAAATCACGCAAGCGCCGCCCGCGCGGCCGGGTTCGCCGGCCTGATTCGCGTGGCGATTCGCGTGGCGAGGGACGCCCTGCCAGGCCGGAAGGCGCACCAGGTCAACCGCCTCGAGACGGCGCCCCCGGGAGGGGCGGCCGACCTGATTCGCGTGGCGAGGGACGCCCTGCCAGGCCGGAAGGCGCACCAGGTCAAGCGCCTCGAGACGGCGCCCCCGGACGGGGCGGCCGACCTGATTCGCGCGGCGAGGGACGCCCTGTCAGACAGGAAGGCTCAGCGGGCCGACCCCCCAGAGACGGTGCCCCCGGACGGGGCGGCCGACCTGATTCACGCGGCGAGGGACGCCCTGTCAGACAGGAAGGCTCAGCGGGCCGACCCCCCAGAGACGGCGCCCCCGGACGGGGTGGCCAGAGAGGCGGCGGCAGACCGGATGGCGGTTTCAGGCGCGATGATAAATCGGGCCAGGGTGACAGGCGGGATGGGATACCCAGAAAACCCGAAGGCGGCGGCGCCGCTTCAAGGGACTCCGGAAAAAAGAGCGAAGCCTCCGAACCTAAAAAAAATACCACTCCTCCTGATGAGAAGAAGAGTTAGGGTGCTATTGTAGCCGGGAGATAATGTTATGTTAATGCCGAGTAAAGTTAAGTATCGGAAACAGCAAAGGGGACGCATGCGCGGCAAAGCGTATCGCGGCAGTGCCGTCTCTTTTGGTGAATATGGATTGAAAGCGCTTGAGCCGGCCTGGATCACCGACCGGCAGATCGAAGCGGCTCGTATCGCCCTCACAAGATATATCAAAAGAGGCGGTAAGGTCTGGATCCGGATTTTCCCCGATAAGCCGGTTACAAAAAAACCGGCCGAAACCAGAATGGGCAAGGGCAAGGGTGCTCCTGAGTATTGGGTGTCGGTTGTCAAATCGGGTCGGATCCTGTTCGAGGTCGAGGGTGTGGCTGAAAATATGGCCCGCGAAGCTTTTCGTTTGGCCGGAAACAAGCTGCCGATAAAGACCAAGTTTGTCACCAGATCGGAAACAGAAGGGGCATAAGGATGAAGATGGAATCACTCAGAGATATGACTCGCGATGAGCTCCTTCAAAAGCGGCATGAGCTCAAAGATGAGTACTTCAATCTGAAGATGCGCAAGTCGCTCAAGGAACTGGATAATCCTCTCAAGCTTCGGACCCTGAGAAGAGATATCGCCAAGATCGAAACCATTCTTACTGAGGACAACCGCGGGATCAGGAAAATCGTCGATTCCCGGGTGTCGATTTTGGGCCAGCCCGGGGATGACAAAGTTGAGCAGCCTAAAGGTGAAGAAGATAGGTAAGGAAGTTGATAAGTATGAAGAGAAATATGCGTAAAGTCAGACAGGGCAAGGTCGTCTCCAGTAGTATGGACAAGACCATTATCGTGAATATTGAGAGAGCTATGAAGCACCCGGTATATGAGCGCATCATCCGGACTTCCTCGAAACTGTATGCTCACGACGAAGCCAACGAAGCCAATGTGGGTGATGTTGTTCGGGTCATGGAGACCAGACCTTTGTCACTGAAGAAATGCTGGCGCCTGGTGGAAATTGTTGAGCGGGCCAAGTAATCGCCGCGTCCGTGGTGAATCAGGAGTAAGAAGATGATACAGGAAGAAACAGATTTAATTGTCGCCGACAATTCCGGCGCGCGAAGAGCGCGGTGTTTTCGTATTCTTGGCGGTACGAGCCGAAGATATGCCCGGCTGGGTGATATTATTGTCGTCGCCGTGAAGGATGCCATTCCCGGCGGTACGGTCAAAAAATCGGAGATCTGCAAGGCTGTCGTGGTGAGAACCAAGTCTGAAACCAGGCGACGCGACGGTTCCGTTATCAGATTTTCCGATAATGCCGCCGTTATTATAAATGATCAGAAAGAACCGCGGGGAACCCGTATTTTCGGCCCGGTGGCCAGAGAACTCAGAGAGAAACAATTTATGAAAATTATCTCTCTGGCCCCAGAGGTTTTATAGAGGTGTTGAAATGAGAATTAGAAAAGGTGATACGGTCGTCATACGACGGGGCAAGTATCGGAGCCAGGAGGCCGGGAAATACAAAACCGGCAAGGTGCTGCACGTGTTTACCGACAGCGATCGTTTGATTGTCGAAAGCGTCAACATGATCTCCCGTCACACGCGCCCCTCTCAGAAGAACCCCAAGGGCGGCATCGTCAAGAAGGAATCCCCGATTCAACGGGCCAACGTGGCACTGTTCTGCAAAAGCTGCGCGGCTCCGACCAAGATTGGCTTCAAGGTCCTGGATGAATCTGACGGCTCCAAAAAGAAAATCCGGATTTGCCGTAAATGCGGCGAAGAGATATCATAGGTGATGGTATATGGCTAGACTGAAAAATACGTATTTAGAGACCATTGTTCCCAAGTTGATGAAGGAGAATAATTACTCCTCGATCATGGAGGTTCCGCGGCTGACCAAGATTACCATCAATATTGGTATGGGCGAGGCCATCGGGAATCCGAAAGCGCTTGACGCGGCCATGGAGGATCTGACCAAGATCACCGGGCAGAAGCCGGTTTTCACCAAGGCGAAAAAGTCGATCTCCAATTTTAAGTTGAGAGAGGGAGCCAGAATCGGCGTCATGGTGACGCTGCGCCGGGAGAAAATGTATGAATTTCTGGATCGCCTTATGAATGTCTCGATTCCGCGAATCAGGGACTTCAGGGGAATCTCGGCCAAGTCGTTTGACGGACGAGGAAATTTCAACATGGGCATCCGGGAGCAGCTTATTTTTCCCGAGATAGATTATGATAAAATCGATAAAATTCGCGGTATGAATATATCGATAACAACGACGGCTAAGAATGATGATGAATGCCGCCAGCTGTTGACCGAGCTGGGCATGCCGTTTAGGAAATAGGAGTTAATGTGGCCAAGAAGTGTCTGGTAGAAAAACAAAGGCGCACGCCTAAATTCAAAGTCCGGAAGTACAGCCGTTGCCGCCGCTGCGGAAGATCTCGGGCCTTTATGAGAAGATTTGGTCTGTGCCGCATTTGCTTTAGAGAAATGGCTCTGGCCGGGGAAATTCCTGGTGTTGTAAAGGCCAGTTGGTAAAGATATTGACAGGAGAATTTGGTAATGTCGATGACCGATCCGATTTCTGATATGCTAACCAGAATCAGGAATGCATCCAAAGCCAAGATGAAGGCTGTGAATGTTCCCGCCTCGAATATAAAATTGGAGGTTGCCAAGATCCTTAAAAATGAAAATTTCATTAAGGATATTTTGGAGATTCCGGATAAACGGCAGGGTATCTTGAGATTATATCTTAAATATAGCCGCGATGATGCCCCCATTATTAGGGGCCTGAAAAGAATTTCCCGCCCCGGTTTGAGAAAATACTATAACCTTGAAGATTTGAAAAAAATCAGACGAACCAAGGTTGGCATCACAATCGTCTCCACCTCGCAGGGAATCATGACCGACGGTGAGGCGTTGAAGAAAAATGTGGGCGGCGAAGCCCTCTGTAATGTCTGGTAAGCGGAGTTACTATTATGTCGAAAATTGGAAAATTACCGGTTAAGATTCCCAAAGGTGTGACGGTGCAGGTGACGGATTCGCATGTTGATGCGTCTGGACCCAAAGGCAAGCTGACCCAGGCGATCCATAAGGATATCACCGTGAAGGTGGATGAAGGCTTGATCGTGGTCACCCGTCCTACCGATCTCAAACCCCACCGGGCCCTGCACGGCCTGACCCGGGCTTTGATTCAGAATATGGTTGTCGGCGTCTCCGAGGGATACAAGATCCAACTGGAAATGGTTGGTGTCGGCTACCGTGGCGAAATGAAAGGCAAACTGCTGGAATTGAGTCTGGGTTTTTCTCATCCGATTCTGGTCCGGCCGCCCGATGATGTGAAAGTGGAAGTCATTCCGAAAGAAAATAAAATAATCATCACCGGCCCTGACAAACAACTGGTCGGCCAGACGGCGGCTCTAATTCGTAAGTTCCGGCCGCCGGAGCCGTACAAGGGCAAGGGTATCAAGTATGTCGGCGAGAAAATCCGCCGCAAAGCCGGAAAAGCAGCCGGTAAGTAAGGATTGATGGATATGAGTACTATAAACAAATCTATCAGACGGGCCAAACGCAAGGCCAGAGTCAGGGGAAAAATATTCGGCACGGCCGGAAGACCGCGTCTGACGGTTACCAAAACATTGAAGAACATGTATGCCCAGGTCGTCGATGATGAAAAGATGATCACTCTTGCCGCGGCCTCGAGTTCGGCCAAGTCGATCCGCGATAAAATCGGCAAAAAGAACAAAACTGAAATTGCCGGTATTATTGGCGAAGAGATCGCCAGGGTCGCACAGGAGAAAGGCATCAAGGCAGTCGCTTTTGACCGGAACGGAAATGTCTATCATGGCCGGGTAAAAGCGCTTGCTGAAGCTGCGCGTAAATCAGGGTTGGATTTTTAAAAAATAAATGAGGTAGACTCTTGGCTAGAACGGAAATGGAAAGCCTCGATTTCGAGGAAAAAGTAATCAATGTCAATCGTGTGGCCAAAGTGGTCAAGGGCGGGCGCCGTTTTAGTTTTACCGCCCTGGTCGCCGTGGGCAAGAAGAACGGGCGTGTCGGGATCGGAACCGGCAAGGCCAAAGAAGTTGCCGACGCCATCAGAAAAGCCACCGATGCGGCTCACAAATCTATGGTGAAGGTCGCAGTGACTGAGGAAGGTACAATTCCTCACATGGTCCTTGGAAGATACGGTGCCTCTACCGTGGTTTTGAGACCGGCCTCCCCCGGTACCGGTGTTATCGCCGGCGGGGCGGTGCGAGCCGTCATGGAGTCGGCCGGTATTCAGGACATTCTGACCAAGGCTCTTGGCAGCCGCAATCCGCATAATGTTGTCAAGGCCACCATGAATGGATTGTTGAGTCTTCGCTCGAAAGAGGAACAGGAAAAATATCGGACCGAAGGTTGATGATTCGGTTTATAGAGGTTGAACATGGCTAAGTTGAAGATTACCCAGGTGCGGAGTGCCATTGATCGCAATGCGAAACAGAAAAAGACTGTCATTGCCTTGGGATTAGGTAAACTGCACAGAACAGTGATTCATAACGATACCCCGCAAATTCGCGGAATGATTCAGGCAGTCAGACATCTGGTTGAATATGAGAAGGTGGAAGAGTGATGGCACGGTTAGAATTATCAGACATGCAGCCAGCGCCGGGGGCGCATAAGAAGCGCCGGAGATACGGGCGCGGAACCGGCAGCGGCCGCGGTAAAACCGCCGGCCGGGGCCACAAGGGACAAAAAGCGCGTTCCGGCGGAAATATCAAGGCCTGGATGGAAGGCGGTCAGATGCCGATCCAGAGGCGAATTCCCAAACGCGGCTTTACTAACCGGTTCAGGGAAGAATATCAGGAAGTTAATATCTCGGCGCTGAGTAAATGTCGTCCGGGTGAAGTTACTCCTGACACCTTAAAGGAGTTGGGGATTATCAAGTCAACACGTCTGCCTGTCAAAATTCTTGGCATGGGAAAACTCGAGACCGCATTGCAGGTCAAGGCGGCGGCTTTTTCAAAGTCCGCTATCGAGAAAATCCGAGAGGCCGGCGGTAACACAGAGGTAGTATAGTGTTAGGTACTTTCCAGTCTATATTCAAGGTCGAGGAACTCAGGAGACGGATTCTGTTTACCTTGGGAATCCTTATCGTCTACCGGATCGGCGGCCATGTTCCCACTCCCGGTGTCGACGGCTCAATGCTGACGGAATTGCTTTCGGGCGATACCATTTTCGGTCTCCTGGACCTGTTTGCGGGGGGGGCGTTCTTAAAAGCCACTATTTTCGCACTGGGCATTATGCCGTACATCTCGGCGTCGATTATGCTCCAGTTGCTTGGCGCCGTCGTCCCTTATCTGCAAAGGCTCCAGAAGGAAGGTGAAGAGGGGCGTCGCAAGATCACCCAGTATACGCGTTACCTGACCGTTATCATTTCCGCCCTGCAGGCCTTCGGAACCGCTCAGTTCCTTTATTCGCTTGAAGGACCGGCCGGCAAGGTCGTCTATATGCCGTACGCTCAGTTTATCGGGATCACTATGCTGACTTTCACCTGCGGAACTATTTTCATCATGTGGCTCGGTGAAAAGATCACCGAACGGGGCATCGGCAACGGGATTTCGCTGATTATCTTTATCGGTATTGTCGCGCGATTCCCCGATGCCGTTATCGAAGAGGTCCAGTACCTTTTTGCCGGGACCCGCTCCATCGTCACCGAATTTATTCTGGTCATGCTGATGCTGATGGTTATCGCCGCTGTTATTCTTGTTACCAGGGCTCAGCGAAAGGTTCCGGTCCAGTACCCCAAACGAATTATCGGCCGGAAAGTATATGGCGGCGCCACCACCCATCTGCCGCTCTCGGTTAACTCAGCCGGCGTTATCCCGATCATCTTCGCCCAGTCGATCATGTTCCTGCCGGCGACCGTCCAGCAGTTGTTTCCCAATGCCGAGTGGATCTCGAATATCGTTACCGACTGGCTGGCTCCGGGCGATGCGGTTTACAGCATTGTCTATGGTTTGATTATTGTCTTTTTTGCATATTTCTACACCGCGATCGTTTTCAATCCGATCGATATCGCTGACAATATGCGGAAAAACGGCGGTTTCGTTCCCGGAATTCGTCCCGGAAAACGGACGGCCGAACATATAGAAAGAATTTTAACCCGTATCACCCTTCCCGGCGCCATATTTTTCGCGGCCATCGCCATCCTGCCGTGGATCCTGATGTCGCGTGTCGGGGTCAACTATTTCTTCGGTGGTACCGGGTTGCTGATTGTGGTTGGTGTGGCGCTCGATACCCTCCAGCAGATCGAATCTCATCTGCTTATGCGTCACTATGAAGGGTTTATGAAAAAAGGCAAAATTCGAGGGAGATCGTACTGATGAACTTTATCTTCTTGGGTCCGCCCGGATCCGGCAAAGGCACACAGGCAAAGCGGATATGCCGCGAGCTGAATATTCTGCATCTTTCGACCGGTGACGTTCTGCGCGAAAATGTCAAGAGCGGCACCCAGCTCGGCCTTCAGGCCAAAAAATTCATGGAAGCGGGTGACCTCGTTCCCGACCAGGTTATTGTGGGGATGATCGAAGATAAATTGAAAAACGGCGAACTCGATAACGGCTTCATCCTGGATGGTTTTCCCAGGACGGTGCCGCAGGCCGAAGCGCTGAAGAAGATGTTTGCAAAGAATGATAAATCGATTGACCGGGCCGTCCTTCTCGATGTTACCGACCGGGAAGTTATCAAGCGGCTGTCAGGACGTTTTTACTGCCCGACCTGCAATGCCGGATACAATTACCCGGCCCAGATGCCCAAAGTCGAGGGAGTATGTGACCATGACGGCTCCAAACTTCTGCGCCGGCCCGATGATGAAGAGGATGTCGTTCGTAACCGGCTGGAAGTCTATAAAAAACAGACCGAACCTATTGTCGATTTCTATCGCAAAGAGTCGGTCCTGACCGAAGTGCCGGCGGAGGGAAACATCGATGATATTTTTAAGGCATTGCTCAGGATAACAAGAGAGTTTTAGTTAGAGTGATCGTATTAAAGACAGATGCCCAGATCAAAATAATGCGTAAAGCGGGAAAGATTGTTGCAGAGACACTGAAGATGATAGGCGAGAAGATTCAACCCGAGATTACAACTGCTGATCTTGACCGGATGGCCGAAGAATATATTTTATCCCTGGGGGCAAAACCGGCTTTCAAGGGATATCGCGGCTTTCCGGCCACCCTGTGCGTCTCTATCGACGAGGAAGTGGTGCACGGTATTCCGGGCAGCCGCCGCCTGGTCGAGGGACAGATCGTTTCGATCGACCTGGGTTGTATTGTCAACGGCTTTTATGGCGACACGGCGGCGACATTCCCGGTGGGTGAAATTTCCGAAGAAAAAAGGAAACTTCTTGACACCACCAGACGTTCTTTGGAAGTCGGGATCTCGCAGGTCAGGGCCGGGGTTAAGCTCGGCAAGGTTTCGTCCGCCATACAGAAATGCGTCGAAGCCGACGGATTCTCGGTCGTCAGGGATATGGTCGGCCATGGAATCGGCAAGAATCTGCATGAAGACCCGCAGGTGCCGCACTTCGGCCCGGCCGAAGCCGGCCCGATTCTTAAGACAGGGATGGTTCTGGCCATCGAACCGATGGTGAACGCCGGAGGTTATCAGGTGTTGCAGAAGGCCGACGGCTGGACGATTGTAACCGCCGATGGATCCGCTTCGGCACATTTTGAGCACTCGGTGGCCGTCACCGAAAACGGCGCCGACATTTTGACAAAATTATAAGGAGCAGATGCCTAAAGAAGATACAATACAGGTGGAAGGCAAGGTACTGGAGCCGCTGCCCAATGCGATGTTCAAAGTCGAACTGGACAACGGTCACGTGGTGCTGGCCCATATATCGGGTAAAATGAGAATGCACTTTATCAAGATTCTGCCCGGCGATCGGGTGACACTGGAATTGTCGCCGTACGACCTGAGCCGCGGCCGGATCATTTATAGATACAAATGATTTAAGGTTCGCCTGGAAGGTGGTTAATTATGAAGGTTGGCTCATCGATTAAAAAAAGATGTGAGCACTGCAAGATTATCAAGCGTAATGGTGTCTTGAGAGTGATTTGCAGCAAGAACCCAAGTCATAAGCAGAGACAGGGCTAAGAAGTTTTAAGATTAGGAGGTTATTTTGGCGCGCATTGCCGGAGTAGATTTACCCAAGGACAAACGAATTGAAATCGGTTTGACCTATATTTTCGGAATTGGCCGGACATCATCCCAGAGAATTCTTAATTTGACTGGCATAAGTCCGGATACCCGAGTCCGCAAGCTTTCTGAAGAGGAAGTGGCCAAGCTCCGGAAAGTCATCGAGAATGAGTTTAAGGTTGAAGGTGCCTTACGCGGTGAAGTCAACATGAATATCAAACGCCTGATCGACATCGGATCCTATCGCGGTCTCAGGCATCGGCGCGGCCTGCCTTTGCGCGGCCAGCGCACGAAGACCAATGCCCGGACCCGCAAAGGTCCAAAACGCACCGTCGCCGGTAAGAAAAAGGCACCGTCAGCTAAGTAATATAGATGAGGAAATACCGTGGTTGAACAGAAAAAGAAAAGCCCCAAAGGCAAGAAAAAACTCGGCAAAATAGAAAGCGCCGGAGTTGCCCATATCAAGGCAACCTTCAATAATACCGTCGTGACGATTACCGATTCGATCGGACGGACCGTGGCTTGGGCGTCGGCCGGAACCGTCGGTTTCAAGGGTTCCAAGAAATCGACTCCATTCGCGGCCCAGATGGCCGCCAAGGCCACCGCCGTCGAGGCAATGGATCTGGGTATGAGAAAGGTTGAAGTTTGGGTTAAAGGGCCGGGTGCCGGTCGCGAGGCTGCCATTCGATCCCTGTCGGCGTCCGGGCTGGAAATTACCGCCCTTAAGGACGTGACGCCGATTCCGCATAATGGCTGCCGGCCTCCGAAAAGGCGCCGGGTCTGATTGTTTTTTAACATAGAAATAAATGTGAGTTATTAATAGGAGAAACATGGCTCGATATCGTGACGCAAACTGCAAACTCTGCCGCCGCGAAGGCGAAAAGCTTTTCCTGAAGGGACATCGCTGCGTGACGGATAAATGCGCGTTTGAAAAAAGAGCATACGCACCGGGACAGCACGGACAACGGATGCGGTACAAAGTTTCCGACTACGGAAAACAGCTTCGGGAAAAGCAGAAAGTCAGAAGAGTGTACGGAGTTCTGGAAAACCAGTTCCGTAACTATTTTGCCAAGGCCGAGAGAACCAAAGGCATCACCGGTGAAACCCTGCTGCAAATGCTTGAGTGCCGCTTCGATAATATCGTCTATCGGTTGGGGTTCGCCCCCTCCCGCAAGGCGGCCCGGCAACTGGTTCGCCACCGTCATTTTGTCATCAACGGT
Organism: candidate division Zixibacteria bacterium HGW-Zixibacteria-1; assembly: GCA_002838945.1. Classification (NCBI taxonomy): domain Bacteria; kingdom Pseudomonadati; phylum Candidatus Zixiibacteriota; species candidate division Zixibacteria bacterium HGW-Zixibacteria-1. Next base: position 117,564 of record PGXB01000004.1, on the reverse strand, counting down.
CAGATCGTTGATATCCCTTCGTACCAGGTGAGACCGAAGGACGTTATCAAGGTTCGCGATAAATCCAAGAATCTTGATATTATTCACGCCGCTTTAAAAGAGTTTGCGCAGACCGATGAAATCGCCTGGCTGCGCTTAAACAAGGCCGCATTGGAAGGGGAGCTTCTTGAAGTTCCATCAAGGGAACATATTCCAGTCGCTGCCAATGAACAGTTAATCGTTGAGCTCTACTCGAAGTAGAAAACGTTCAGCCTAGTCGGGGAGGCTTAATTATATGAAGTGGAAACCACTGCAGATGCCAAAGGAGATCGTTTCCGATCAGTCTTCGGCAACCGAGAATTATTCAAGGTTTATTATTGAACCTCTGGAGAGGGGTTTCGGCAATACCCTGGGCAATGCTTTGCGCCGGGTCCTGCTGTCATCCATTCAGGGTGCTTCGGTTACATCCATCAGGATCGACGGCGCCCTGCACGAGTTCACAACCCTTGAGGATGTGTACGAAGATGTTACGGATATCGTTCTCAATGTGAAGAGAATCCGTGTCAAAATGCATGCCGACGAGATGAGAACGCTTACTTTCAAAACCGCGAAAAAAGGCAAAATCACGGCCGGTATGTTCAATGTTGATTCCGAGGTCGAAATCCTCAATCCGGATCTGCATATAGTCGAGCTGGTCAACGATCGCGAGTTCACCATGGAACTGGATATCGATTCCGGAAGAAGCTATGTCGTGGCCGAGCAGAATAAACGGCCCGATGCTCCCGTGGGAACGATTTTTGTCGACGCCCTTTACTCGCCGGTGGTCAAAGTCAACTACGAAGTGGAAAATACGCGTGTCGGCCAGCGAACCGATTATGACCGCTTGATTCTTGAAATCACCACTGATGGCTCTATTACTCCGGAAGATTCCCTTTCATTCGCCGCCAAAATTCTCAAGGATCATCTGCAGTTGTTTATTCATATGGACGAGGATATCCAGATCGAGGAAGTGGAAGAGGAAGACGAGGAGACCGTTCGCATCAGGCAACTGTTGCAGACGCGTGTCGATGAACTCGAATTATCCGTCCGTTCTTCCAACTGTCTCCGGGCCGCCAATATCCAGACGCTGTCCGATCTGGTCGGCAAAACGGAGTCGGAGATGCTTAAATACCGTAATTTCGGGCGTAAATCCCTGAATGAATTAAATGCCATCCTTGATGAATTAAATTTGTCTTTTGGAATGGATATATCGAAATTTTTGGAAAAGAAGTCTTAGAGGAAAGAAATGCGACATCAGATAAAGGTAAGGAAACTAAGCCGGCCGAAAGCGCACCGCGATGCCTTGCTGGCCAACATGGCCACATCGCTTTTCGACAATCGCACCATTTATACCACCGAAGCCAAGGCCAAGGAACTAAGAAAGGTCGCCGATCGATTGATAAGCACGGCCAAGAAAGACACCTTAGCGGCCCGTCGTCAGGTGGCCCGCACCGTCAAGGACAAGAAAGTGCTTCAGAAATTGTTCGCGGAAATAATACCGCAATTCAAGGACCGTGAGTCCGGGTTCACACGCCTTCTGCGCGTCGGCTTCAGGCGCGGTGATGCCGCGATGGTATCCATCGTGGAACTGCTCACCGAAAAGCCGAAAATCGACAAGGAAAAAGAGAAGGCGATGAAAGAGAAAAAAGAAAAGAAGGCCGCCAAAGCCCGAAAATGATCTCGCCCTGATTCATCATTGTCGCATAAATCCAAGAGCCCGCCGTCGGCGGGCTTTTTTTTATTATTCCATGCCCGAGTTTATTTTATTGCCATGATCGCCGTCTTTTGATATTTTTAATAATTCTTAAAGCAATATTTTATAAAGGCTTTTCATTTGGCTGAATAATAATATCTTAACTCATAATAAGCCCCGACCTCGGATAGTCGGCTGATTGGAAAGGAGTCCTCAATGCCCTAGTTGTCAAATCAGAAAGGCGCTATGTCACGCGGATGCATGGTAGCGCTGATCGTTGTTGGTATCATCGTTGTGCTCGTCGCGGCCTCGATGGTTGTCTGCTATGTTTATCGGGATGATATCGTCAAAATCGGTCTTACCAAATTGGCCGAAACGGTGGCGGCCGAAGCCAAAAAAGATTTGCCGGCCGATATGACCGCCGAGGATGTCGATAAGGCCGTGGAAGATTTTCAAAAGGCTTTTGATGAAAAGAAGATCGACACCGAAGAAATTCAGAGCCTGTCGCTTATGTTTCAGGACATTATGAAGGACCAGGTAGTGGACAGCACCGAGGCCCGCATGTTTGTCGAAGAAATCAGAAAAGCGGCTGAATAAAGGCATCGCCAGGGCGCCGCTTTGGCGGCCATTTAAATAGTTGAATATTAGCTTGATATAAAATAGCTTATATTTTATACTTAAAGTTATCGTTTATGTATGATCTAATCGCCATTGCGGGCGGATATGTTCTCGGGTCGATTCCGTTCGCTTTAATCATTACCCGGATGTTCGGGATCAAAGATATTCGCAAGGTAGGTTCGGGCAATATCGGCGCCACCAATGCCTGGCGCGCCGCCGGACCGGTCGCCGGAATCCTGGTTTCAATCGGCGACATCGGCAAAGGTGTTCTGGCCGTTATTCTGGCATCATTGATGCCCCAAAGCGCCCTTGATTTGGCCAATCTTAAATTAATCGCCGGCATCGCGGCCGTTTTCGGTCATGTCTTTCCGTTGTTTCTTCGTTTTCGCGGAGGTAAAGGTGTCAACACCGCTCTGGGCGTAATGATTATGATACTCCCCATCGAGACTTTAATTGCCCTGGCCGGCTTTATTATCACGGTCGCCATCAGCCGCTATATCTCGCTCGGCTCGGTCCTGGCCTCGGTTTTCTTCTTTGCTGCCGTTCTGATTTCATATATTTTCAAACTGCACGAGATGCCGTTGCTTTACTTGATCATCAGCGCTCTTTTGATGCTTCTCATAATTATCACTCATCGCTCCAATATTTCACGACTCCTGTCGGGCGGCGAGAACAAATTTGATTTTCACTCGAGGTATAATACCGAGAGGGCCGACCATGTCTGAGCAAATAGCCGTTTTGGGCGCCGGAAGCTGGGGCATCGCAGTTGCCAATCTGCTCCACGCCAATGGACACAAAATAAAACTCTGGGAATTCAACAAAGCCGACTGCGAATACCTGATTGAGAAACGGACCCTCGAGAAAAAACTTCCCGGCATCGACATCCCGAGGGAAATAGACATCACCAACAACCTTGAAGAAGCCATCCATAACGCCGCCGATATCGTCATGGCCATCCCGGCCCAGAGAGTGCGGTCGGTCTGTGATGGGCTAAACAAAATAGGGTTATCGAAGGCCGGCATCATCAACCTGGCCAAGGGTGTCGAGATAGGAACGCTGTTGCGAATGTCGGAAGTCATCTGCAGCACAATCGATGGCGTCGCGATGGATCGCATCGCCACTCTTTCCGGGCCGAGCCATGCCGAGGAAGTCGCCCGCGGTGTCCCGACCAGTGTCGTGGCCGCCTCGGTCAGTAATGATTTCGCCGTTAAAATTCAGGAGTTGTTCAATAATATAACTTTTCGCGTTTACCGCTCCACCGACCTGATCGGCGTCGAGCTGGGCGGGTCGCTCAAGAATGTGATCGCCATCGGTTCCGGAATAACGCAGGGGCTCGGTTTCGGCGACAACACCACCGGCGCCTTGCTTACTCGCGGCCTGGCCGAGATCACCCGCATGGGTGTCAAAGCGGGAGCCGATCCGCTGACCTTCGCCGGTCTCTCCGGAATCGGCGACCTTGTCACCACCTGCATTTCGCGCCACTCGCGCAACCGCTATGTCGGCGACCGTATCGGCAAAGGGGAGAAGCTGACCGACATCCTGAACAGCATGGTCATGGTGGCCGAGGGTGTCGATACCTGCCGCTCGGCCAATGCCATGGCCGACAAATTCGATGTCGATATGCCGATCACCCGGCAGGTTTATAAAGTGTTATTCGAAGACAAACCACCGGCCCGGGCCCTGACCGACCTGATGGGGCGCACCCTTAAGGAAGAAATCTGGAGTTAGACTATAGAGGTTTTTTTATGCCGCCACGTAAAAAGAAAACCGAGGAGAAGCTTTACTACTCGATCAGCGAAGTGGCCCGAATCACCCGCCTCGAGCCGTATGTCCTTCGCTTCTGGGAGAAAGAGTTCCCGATGCTCAAACCGCGCAAAAACCGCGGGGGCAACCGGATTTACCAGAAAAGCGACATCGAGATGGTCAACCGGATCAAACATCTTCTCTACAAGGAAAATTACACCATCGAGGGCGCCCGCAATCGGCTGAAAAGTATCAAACCTACCCCCGAGAAAAAAGAGCTGGCCGAGACCGGGAAATTTCGGACGGTGGTGGGTGATATTCGCAAGGATATCGAGGACCTGCTGAAACTTTTCCCTTGCCTTTTCTGACGGAAAGTTTAGATTGTGCCAGTGATCGGGGCGTAGCGCAGCTTGGTTAGCGCACTCGCTTGGGGTGCGAGAGGCCGGCAGTTCAAATCTGCTCGCCCCGACCATAAAAATCAAGAAATTGTTATGAATCTAAATAATAAAATTCTAGAGAAGTTTGAAATCCTATTATTGGAAGGTGGGGAATTGTCATCGAATTTCCGGGATGACAATTATGATTTTTCCATAAGATGTCATAAATGGATGGTTGAATCGCTGCATTTAATTAAGATATCTTGCTCCGAAAATAGCGATCATTATAGACAGGCCAAGTACTTCAACTCCGAATATAGAGGAACGGAACGGAGACATTTATTTGATGGATTATTGGGTACTCTGGGCGCGGCAAAAACCGATTTTGAACATGGAATGTTTTTTGATGTCAGGCGATTTGTCAGAGCAGAACTTTTGGATGATTTCTTGTCCCAAGCTGAATATTTGTTAAATGAGGAATACCATTGTGCTGCAGCCTCTCTTGCCGGTGCAGTTTTGGAAGATACATTAAGGAAACTCTGCGATAAGAATAATATTGAGTATGAAAAGAAAACAAGAATTGACGCCTTAAATATCTCGTTGGCCCAAAAGGAAATTTACGATAAGACAACCCAGAAACGAATTACGCTTTATGCTGATATAAGAAATAACGCCGATCATGGACATTTCGGCAAAGTCAAGAATGAAGATGTTGATGATATGATCAAATGGCTCACCAGATTCATCGATGAGCATATGAGAACCTGATATTTATTCTCTTTAAATGATCAGCCCAGAAATCAATTCTTCGCCCCAAAAAGTCCTCATCCTCGTTCCGGCCTATAATGCCGGGAAATATCTGGTTGAGCTGACCGCTCGAATCCGCAAAGCGGCCCCTGAAACCGATCTGTTGATTATCAATGACGGCTCCACCGATAATTCCGCCGAAATCCTGACTTCGCTCAGCGTCACTCATTTGACCAACGACCCCAACCGGGGGAAAGGGGCCACCCTCCAGCGCGGTTTCGACTATGCCCTCGAGAAGGGCTATGATTACGTCCTGACGATTGACGCCGACCTCCAGCATCTTCCGGAAGAAATCCCCCGTTTTCTTGATTACCGCCCCTATGCTGATCTCTATATCGGCACGCGTGATCTGCGCTCGAAAGATATGCCGCCGCACCGGAAATTGAGCAATTATATTACCTCGCTGATTATCTCGATTTTCAGCGGCCGGAGGATTCGCGACAGCCAGACCGGCTACCGGATGATTTCCACTGAACTGATCAGGGCGCTTAAACAGTCCTATATCGGCTATATGTTCGAGTCGGAACAACTGTTTCTGGCCGGGAAGATGAATATCGATATCGCCGAAATCCCGATCTCGACCATTTATGAAGACTCGCCTTCGTTTATAAATCCGTTCATGGATTCGGCCCGCTTTGTCAAACTGATCTGGAAACGAATTTTCTGCTGATAATAGTTCCGATTTCCAATCAAATATTTTAATTATCGACTGTTGCAAAATAAAGGCAATATCTTATATTCCGGCTTCGGTATGGTTTATTATTATGGAGTTATGTCATGCTTATTTTGTTGACCAATGATGACGGTATTTATGCCGAGGGTTTGAACGCTCTCGAGATGGAAATCAAGCATTTTGCGGAGGTCCTCGTTGTCGCTCCTGACCGCGAGCAATCGGCCTCTTCGCATTCATTTACTCTTAATCGGCCGCTGAGGCTGCATCAACGCGGGCCGTACTGTTATTCATGCGACGGGACTCCAACCGACTGCGTCATGCTGGCCACCCACGGCATACTTAAAGACCGCCTGCCTGACCTGCTTATTTCCGGTATCAATCACGGCGCCAATATGGGCGAAGATGTTACTTATTCCGGAACGGTGGCGGCGGCTATCGAGGGCTCGATTCTGGGCATCAAGTCGCTGGCGGTCTCCAATACCGATGATGAAAATATCGGTTCCTATAAACCGGCGGCGGAATTTATCGCCAAATTCATTCAGCAGATGCATAAATTCAATCTTCCGATCGACACGTTTTTGAACATAAATTTCCCCAAATTGTCCGGGACAAAATTCGCCGAATACCGCTATACCAGACTGGGGAAGAGGGTCTATAACGACATTGTCATCGAGAAAACCGACCCGCGCGGCCGTAACTACTACTGGATTGCCGGGGATTCGGTCTGGAAAGATGTCGCCGGCTCCGATTTCGAGGCGGTCAGCCACGGCGCCGTTTCCATCTCGCCGCTGAAAGTCAATTTTTCGGACTTCGATTCGCTGGACGCCATGAAAAACGTAAACTTAAGGCTGTAAAGGCCATAATGGAATAAATAGCTTGACTTTGAATGACGATTATATATAATAGCTTATCATTAAATCGGGGCGTAGCGCAGTTTGGTAGCGCACTTGGTTCGGGACTAAGGGGTCGCTGGTTCAAATCCAGTCGCCCCGATTTAATTTCGGTGTGCAGAGAGAAAGTCAGCTCAGGATCCTCATATTTAATCTACCTATGAACAAAAAGAAGAAATCTTCAGAAGGGCCGGCTCCTTATATTGGCGTTATCGGGGCCGGGAAATGCTCGCGCAAAATGTGTCTGGACGCGCAGGAACTCGGCAAGGCAATCGCCCTGAGAGGCGGGATTCTTGTCTGCGGCGGTCTGGGCGGCGTCATGGAAGCCGCTTCCAAAGGGGCGCATGAAAACGGCGGGATAACCATCGGTATTCTCCCCGGAACCAGCCGCAAAGATGCCAATCCGTATCTGGATTATGCCATCCCCACCGGGCTTGGCGAAGGAAGGAATCTCCTGGTCGTCCGTTGCGCCGATATTGTGATTGCCATGCCCGGCAAATTCGGGACTCTTTCCGAAATGGCTTTTTGTATGCAGCTTGGCAAACCACTCTTGTCGTTGTCGGCCTGGAATATTTCGGAAAAAATCGAAAAATTCGAGAAACCTGTCGAAGCTGTCGAGCGGGCCTTTGAGATTCTGGAGTCGAAAAAATGACTTTTATCGGAGCCACGGCCAAAGTTCGTGGAGTTGTCCAGGGAGTCGGATTTCGCTACTGGTGTCTGCATCTGGCCAGAGATTACGGCCTTAATGGTTATGTGAGCAATATGCCCGACGGCTCGGTGGAGATGAAAGTGGAGGGTGATCGCGGAGTTGTGAATGATTTTCTTAAAGAAGTCCGGGTGGGGCCGACCTATGCCCATGTGACCGACCTTAAAGTCGATTGGTATGATACCCCGCAGGGCTTCGATGATTTTATTATAAGGCATGGAGAATATTAATGATTGATCTCAAAGCAGTTATCAGGTCCGTCCCCGATTTTCCCAAGAAGGGGATCGTTTTCAGGGATATAACAACGCTTCTCGCCGACCCCAAAGCCTTTAAGCAGGCGCTCGATTTGATGGAGAATTTCTGCCGTGAGAAAAAGGCGGCCAAAATCCTTGGAATAGAATCGCGCGGCTTTATTTTTGGTGGCGCCCTGGCCGATCGGCTTGGAGTCAGCTTTATTCCGGCCCGAAAATCTGGCAAACTTCCGGCCAAAACAATTCGTTGTGAATATGAACTGGAATATGGTACCGATGCGATCGAAATCCATGCCGACGCCGTCAGTGAGGGAGAAAACATCGTTCTGGTTGATGATCTGGTGGCCACCGGGGGAACCCTTGAGGCGGTCTGTAAACTGGTCGAAAAGGCTGGTGGAAAGGTGGCCGGGATTGCCGTTTTAATTGATTTGGCGTTCCTGCCATGGCGGGAAAAGATTGACAAATACGATGTTTTGAGTTTGATTAAATACGAGTCCGAGTAAAAAATATGCCCCCGTAGCTCAGGGGATAGAGCAGTGGTTTCCTAAACCATTGGTCGCAGGTTCAATTCCTGCCGGGGGTATTTTTTGATGAAATCATCTTTTCCACCTTTATTCTGAAAACATCTGCTATTTCCCTGCAATTATTGACTTTAATTCGCCAAATGTGCAAAAAGAATTTGACAGGACAGACAGGAGTAGTTATATTTTTCACTTTGATATTTGATAGGTTTATGCGTCTGTATAGAAAAGAATAACAATCCTTTGTGATGGGAGGATCTTATATTATGAAATTGTCGTTGTTTAAGGCTTCAATACTCTTTGCGTTAATTCTCGCAACGACAGCTTGTGGGCAGGAGCAGGGACTGAGCTTCAATTTTTTCGGTGGCGGAGCGCGCTCTGAGGGGATGGGTCAGGCCTTTTTGGCCGTTTCCGACGATGGCACAGCCGGCAGTTGGAACCCGGCCGGGCTTTATATACAGGAAAGAACCATGATGGTATTCAGTTACGGCTTCCTGATGCCGCGTGGAGAATTGTCATATTATATAGACAATGCTCTTTATGAGACATATTCTCACGGTGGCAGCTATGGGGCCATAAATTACTGGAATGTTTTGAGCCCGGTTCGTATCAAGGGGCATCATGTGGTCATGAATATGTCTTACGCCAGGAATTTCGACACATATTATAAATTCAGCGAAAACCTGTTTCGTGGCTGGATGGGCAATGAGCCCAATGCTTTTCTGGATAAACAGGGCGGCGTGAGCAGCATTAATTTATCCATGGGAACCAGGATTTATAAGCAGTTGTCTTTCGGTGTGGCCGGCAATCTCTATACCGGGCGCGTGGTAACCGAGGAAACCAGAAAATTCAGCCGGGACATCTATACATTTTACGGTAATGCCACTTATGCCAGCGATGTTCGGTCAATTGATTCGACCAGTTTCAGCGGCTTCAATACCACCATTGGATTCATGTATACGGGTGATGCTTTCAAGGTTGGCGCGGTTATAAAAACGCCATTTAATCTGAAAGGCGAATCCGATTCCACCCTTTATATGCTGTCGACCCGAAACGACATCGGTGTCGGCCAGGATGATTCCTGGGGAATCTTTCAAACCGATACGGTGTATGTCGACAATATGACATCACGTATGGAAATGCCGCTGGTCGTCGGTTTGGGCCTGTCTTATCAGGTCAATGACAATTGGCTTGCCGCGGGCGACATCGAGTATAGAAAATTCAGCGGTAAGAAGGTAAAGAATCTGGAGGCCCTCTTTATCACCCCCGGCGGCGATACCGAGGAAAGGTTCTATACCCGCGATCCGAATTGGAGTAATGTTATCCAATTTAGAATCGGAACCGAATACATTTTGAATACGGCGAAAGGGGATATCCCTCTGAGAGCCGGATTCCGTAACGAGGCTTTTCCCGAAGGAAATATTTCCGGTTATGAGGTCGTTTATGACGGCGCCAAAGGCAACCCGGTCAATGATTCGACCCGAATTTCCTATATTTTCAACTTTAATGATGAGCAGGTTAAAGGTTATAGTATCGCTTTCGGCACCGGTATCCACTGGTCGCAGATTTTGCTTGACCTCGCATATACTTATACTACCTACGATCAGTCGGTGCTGACCAGCGATAACGCTTTGAAATCAGAAAATAATTGGAAAAATCATCATTTGAATGTTACTTTTACCGGTTATTTCTAATCGTTATAATTTACGACGGGGCCGGCCATCGGCGGCCCCGTTTTTTTATCACCGGTGAGGAAATTGATTTGTCAAGCCGATAGATATCTAAAGTAGCTTAAGTCGGAAAAGAGAGAAGGACAATGCGGACGAAAGTCAAAATTACCAAGAAGCAGATGAAGCAGGATAAATTCACGAGTTTCATGCTCCTGGCCAAGGATTGGGTCCTTGAAAGCTGGCAGCAGCTGGCCATCGGTGTTGCCCTTGCGGTCGTCGTCGTGGTGGCGGTGGTCTATTTCGTGAATATGCAGAGCGCCAAGGGTCAGGAAGGGTCCATTCGTCTGTCCGCGGCCGTAGCCAACCTGAATCGCGGCAATTACCAGGAAGCCATTTTGGAGCTTGGCAATATCGCTGATGATTATAGCGGACGTATCGGTGGTATGGCGCAATTTTATCTGGCCAACGGGCACTATGAAAGCCGGAACTATGATCAGGCCATGGAAAATTACCAGATATATATCGATAAGTATCACATTGACAAGCTGACGACCTCTTCGGCTATTGCGGGAATTGCAGCCTGTCTTGAGAGTAAGCAGGAATTTCTGGCGGCCGGTGATAAATATGTCGAAGCTTTCGAATATTTTCCCGAATCTGCCAACGCGCCGGATTATTATGTCGGTGCGGTTCGTAACTATGTGGCCGGTAACGATCGTGAGAAAATGGAGAAAATTCTCGGTGAATTGGATCAACAGTTCCCGAATTCTGATTACTCACGAGCCGCTACCAGAATGGCCATGAGTCTGAGACTCAAATAAATTAATAACATGAGTGTGTCGGAGAAAAAAAGACTCAAAATCGCGATTCTCTGGCATATGCACCAGCCCTTCTATCTTAATCCTGATACCGAACGGTTCATGATGCCATGGGTTCGTCTGCATGGCCTTAAGGATTATCTCGATATGCCGCTCCTGGCCGAGAAGTACGGTATTAAGGCCACTTTCAATCTGGTGCCGTCGCTGCTTGATCAGATTGAGATGTACGGCCGGGGTTACACCGATCGACACATGGAACTCTCCCGCCTTCCGGCGCGTGAACTTAACTCGGCCGAGAAGAAAGAAATTCTCCGGACATTCTTTTCCGCCCAGCATGCCACCATGATAGAACCGCACGCCCGCTATCAACAGTTGTACCGCAAAAAGGAAGGCTGTGGCAATGACCTCAACCTTGCCGCCGAAATCTTCTCCGCTTCGGAATGGCGCGACCTGCAGGTCTGGTCGAACCTTGTCTGGATCGACCCCATGTTCCGTGACGAATACCCGGTCAATCATCTTTTCCGAAAGGGACGGGATTATACCGAAGAAGACAAGAGCCGGCTGCTCGATTATGAAATCGAGTTGCTGAAAAAAATTATCCCGACATATCAGAGATTGCTGGCCGAAAATAAAATCGATGTCTCCTTTACGCCATATTACCATCCCATTCTGCCACTTCTGATCGACACCGATACGGCCCGACAGGCCATTGCCGAAATCGAACTGCCGCGGATTCGGTTCAGCCACCCGGAAGATGCCCGCTGGCAAATAGAAAAATCATGCGAAAAATATCGGGCGCTGTTCGGCAGGGAGATGACGGGGATGTGGCCCTCGGAAGGCTCGGTGTCCGAAGCGGCGGTGAAAATTATCAATGAATCCGGTATCAAATGGATCGCCACCGATGAGGAAATCCTGCAGCATTCAAAAATGATGCCGTCGTCGATGAAAGCCTCCCCGTATTTCACCTATGAGTACGTCGGGGCCCCGGGAACCAGAATCTTTTTCCGGGATCACGGCCTGTCCGATAAAATCGGTTTCGTTTATTCCGGATGGGATGCCGAAAGAGCCGTCCTGGATTTTATCCAGAATCTGAAACTAATTCGTGACCAGCAGAAAGAACAACTGGATAATGTCATCATCCCGATTATTCTGGATGGCGAAAACGCCTGGGAATATTACCCGGGAGACGGTTATAAATTCCTGTCCCGGCTTTATGAGGAACTGGCGGCCTGCGACGACATCGAGGTGGTTTCCATGACCGCTGCCGCCGACAGTCTGAAATCGAAACCGCTGGAGTCATTGTTTGCCGGTTCCTGGATCAATCATAATTTTAGAATCTGGATCGGGCATGGTGAAGATAATCGGGCGTGGGATCTGGTATCCGAGGCCCGCCGTGTTCTTGTTGAATATCAGAAAACCGCTCCTGAAACCGACGCCGACAAAATTGCGCGCGCCTGGCGTCAAATTTATATCTCCGAAGGCTCCGACTGGTGCTGGTGGTTCGGCGATGATCATCTCGGAGCCCAGAATGCCGACTTCGATTTACTCTTCCGGGCTCATCTGGCGGCCGTCTATAAAATACTCGGTCTGGAGGTTCCGGTGTCACTCATGCAGCCGATTCATCGGGGGGAACTGGAATCATTCATATGCCTGCCCGAATCGCTCATCACACCGCGGCTTGACGGCCTGCTGACGCACTATTATGAATGGAGCGGCGCCGGCAGTTATGATTGCCTTAAAGCGGGCGGAGCCATGCATCGTGTGGATGTCTATATCAAAGGGATATACTTCGCCTTCGATCATGACAGCTTTTATATTCGGCTTGACTTTGACGATGATTTTGATTTAGTTGGCATTAACAAGTGCCAAATTGTAATTGATTTCAAGGATATCGGTCACAGGAAGATCGAATTGGAGGAGACGCCGCTCAGAGATATGGGTGATTTTGCCTTCTCCTTTAAGCGGGTTCTGGAAATCAAGTTCAATCGAAAGAGTCTTACCGGATCCGGCAGCGGCAAAATTCAGTTTTTTGTGGCGCTCTATTCCGGCGGTGAGTTGATTGAAAAATGGCCTTTTGATGAGCCGATTTCCCTTGAACTTCCTGAAAGAGATAAAGAAATCTTTTGGCAGGTTTAACTAATGGAGATAGAATACCATGGGTGAATCATTTTTTGACAGGGAAGAAGAAAAGACCGGCCATAGCGAAATTCCAAATCTCAATGGATCCGCCGGCCCGAAGCCCGGCGACTCGGGCTTTGAAACCGACCGGGCGCTTATTGCCGCCGTCCTCTCCTATATTCCGTTTTTGTGCCTGGTGCCGCTTCTCCAGATGCGTGATAATGAACAGGCCCGCTTTCACAGCCGACAGGGCTTGATTCTGTTTCTCATTGAGCTGCTGGCCGTCTTATTTCTGATACCGGGACTGTCCGGTATGATCTGGAAGACCATATTAATTCTGGCGCTCGGAACATCCGTTGCCGGGATTATATTTGGTATTCAGGGCAAGATGTACAGATTGCCGATTATTAGCGACATTGCCGAGAAAATGAAGCTCTGATTTTGTTCCGAAATTTCGTATGCTCGCGCCGCTGTAATTAAATCTTATTGAAATCGGAACGTCCCATCTGCAGATTTTATCCCTTTCGTCGTCATTCTAATAATTTCGTAACACATTATCTTTCATTGGATTGTCCATTCCAATACAAGATAATGAATAAAGATGTCAATAATACCATGTTAAATCGCTGTCCTGGTGCGGGTTGCGATGTTATAAAAAGATAATTCTTTCTAATTTTTGTGTTGACAACAGCTTATAAAAAAAAGTAGTATAAAAATACTATGGGTTGAATCCCATATTGTATAAAGAACAGTGTTCAGAAGACCGACAATTAGATTAGGCTTGTGCAATAACCGAACGAGGTATTTAAGCCATTGCCGAGTAAACGAATGACGCTGAGAAAGGGGGTTAAATATGGGATCTGTTCAAGACTTGTTGGATTTGCCTTATAGTTGACAGCCGGCCCTGGCTGAATTCAACCCGACGAAGTCTCCTGCCGGCTTCCTTGCAGGTCTTGTAAACAAATAGGATACATACAATTACAGGAAACTATGAATTTACTTTTTTACTTGCTGAAAATAATTTTGATTCATGCCCTATGGGCATCGTCATTGCAATTACCACCCTGTAAATATGCATACAAAACCAAGGGGTGGTAGAAAATGTCACGACAGAAACTGTTTAGAATCTTAATTATATGGGGTTGCCTGGTCGTCGCTACGGCGCTTCTGGGCAAAACGACCGTTGCCGCCGATAACGGCTCCGCCGCCGCCGATTTTCTCAATATCGGTGTCAGTGCCAGAGCCGCCGCCCTTGGCGGCGCTTATACCTCCGTCACCAATGATGCCACCGCGGCCTATTGGAATCCGGCCGGGCTGATGACACTGGAAGGGGCTCAGGCCGCTTTCTCGCATTTCGCCTGGTATCAGGATATAAACTATGAATATCTGGCCGTGGCCTATCCGGTCTCGGAAAGATGGACTCTCGGAACGAGCGCGTCTTATTTGAGCTATGGCTCAATTGATGGCTACAATGCTTTTGACGAGCCGACCGGTGAAGTAGCTTCGACCTATGATATGGCTGCCGGTATCTCGGCCGCCTATCTGGTTAAAGATAATTTTTCGCTCGGACTGACTGCCAAATATATCGTCGTCTCGCTGGCCGGACTGTCCGGATCGGCCCTGGCTGCCGATATCGGTGCCCGTTATGAAATGGATCGGTTTACGTTCGGGCTGGCGGCTGTTAATTTGGGGCAAAAAATCAAGTTCGATGAAGTCTCCGAGAAACTTCCTGCGGCCGTCCGGGTCGGCTTCAGTGTCAGACCCTATGGCTCATCGCTCCTGGCCTCGCTGGAGATGAACACACCGTTTTATGGAGATATTGCCATAAAAAACGGCTATGAATACTGCTTCCAGGAAAAGTATTTCGTACGGACCGGGTATGCCTTCATTCCGTCCCAGGATGGACGCGAATTCGGCCAAAGTTTGTCCTTTGGCGTCGGCGCCCTTCTTGGCCCGGCCCATTTCGACTACACCTTCTCGCCGTCCGAAAATTCAACTTCGGAAAGCATTCACCGTTTCTCTATAATAATGGACTTATAAACTCTCCGATAGATATTATATAAACTTGATCATAAAAGCGGCCGGAACCAGAGATTCCGGCCGTTTTTGCATTTTGCAACTCTTTTCGCAAGTAGTGCGCAATATCTTGCAGTTATTATGTCAACAGATTCAGTGAAAACGTATTGCACACCGCCCGGACGCTATCCTGATGAATTATTAATAATAGTATTTCTTCAGCGAGTATCTGTAACGATCTGTATCATAAGTACATACAAATACGGGACAGTAATAATCTTGCTTGGTTTGTAAATTTTCCCGCTTATTTCATTTCGGGCAGTCTATTTGCTCATATATGCACAAGAAGTGTAATTCTATATTAATGTTAATTTTAAAGACATGAAATTCGAATGAGTAAGACAGTAATTGAAACCAACTACGAAAGCAAAGTAAGCCACTCTTACGCAATTTCACAAACGGTTGTCGGTTACGGCAAAGTTATCACGGTGGAGCCCGGGAATGTCAGGGAGGCCCTTCGCAAACAATCGTTCAATACAATCCTGAGATATTATTATGGCGAATATATAACCGGAATTATGTTTATTTTCGCCCTCTTGTTGTATACATTAATGACACCAATAAATGTTGCCAACCCGGTAAAATATGTGATCGGTATGATAGATAAGTTAATGAAAAAAATACTTGATGTCGGCGGGGCCATTATCGGAATTATCGTCGCTTTGCCAATATTTCTGGTCGTCCCGCTTTTGATTAAATTAACCAGCTCCGGCCCGGTGTTTTATACCCAGGAAAGAGTGGGGATCAATCGCCGCCGCAATTCGCGCCGCATTTACAAAACCGACGTGAATGAAAATATGAGAATCAGGGAACGTCGCCGTGAAGACAGTTTCGGCCGGCCTTTTAAGGTAATTAAGTTCCGCACCATGGTCACGGATGCCGAAAAATTAAGCGGACCGGTCTGGGCCACACAGAATGATGCCAGAGTAACGCCGCTGGGACGGTTCCTCCGAAAGACCCGACTGGATGAGGTGCCGCAATTGCTGAATGTATTAAAAGGCGACATGTCACTGGTTGGACCGCGGCCGGAACGACCGAAATTTGTCAGGGAATTACGGGAAAAGGTACCTAATTATGATGCCCGCCTCAGGGTAAAACCGGGAATTACCGGTTTGGCCCAGGTCAGCCAGGGTTATGATTCTTCGATCGAGTCGGTGGTGGATAAAGTCAGGCACGACGTCAAATATATCCATAAATGGTCGATTGTTACCGACCTGAAAATACTGGCGAAGACAGTCGTGGTGGTTCTGACCGGAAGAGGCGCCTGTTGACATTTTGAGAAAATTTTAAGCCGCATCGCCTGATGCGGCTTTTTTTATTTGTTGAATTAGGTGTTGAATATAATTATTTTACAATATTAAGCGATAATTAACAAGGAAGTGAGTTTTATATGTTGCCCAAAGGGATCTTGGTCATAAGTATCATATTCATTATCTCCGGGGCGCTGTCCGCTCAGGAGGCCAGCGGTTTTTCCGTTGTCACTAAACCGACCGGGGCGGAAGTTTTTATTGCCGGCGATAAAGTCGTCTCCGGCGTTACTCCCGTTAATTTTCAACAGGCGCTTGAAGGCAATTACCGTGTCAGCATCAAAAAAGACGGCTATGAAACATACAAGTCATCTTTGTTTCTTCAGAGCGGCATTGGGCGAAGTCTCAACATAACCCTTAAACCGAAGACCCGGTTCAAAGCTTTCAGTCGTTCCTTTTTTATTCCCGGCTGGGGACAGACATATGCCGATCAGAAGTTCAAGGGCGGTCTGTTTTTTGTCGCGACCGCGGGAGCGCTGGCTTCATTCCTGATAGCCGATAATGAGTACGACGATAAAGTCGGTATCTATGATGATTATTTCGATCGTTATGATGCCATGACATCGATTGGCGATAAGGAACAGTTTTATCCGATTCTGGCTGAAGCCAGAAAGGACGCCTATGATGCCGAAACGATTCGGCGGGTGACAATCGGCGCCGCCATCGCTGTCTGGGGATTGAATCTGCTCGATGTTATCTTCTTTTTTCCGGAAAAGAATATTGAAAGCGGGACGAACAGCCTTACGGTAGTGCCGGATTTTGAGCAGGGTGGCGGCCGGCTGGTCCTGAGCCACAGGTTTTAAGCAGGGGATAGCACAATGAAATTAATTATTCTTATCATAGCTTTATTGGCGCTGCTGGTCGGCGGTTGTGACCGTTATATCGATTCCGAGGATCTCGATTTCTCACTTCCCGAGGCTCCCCCGGTGCCGATATATGTCAAAGCGATTCATTTGTCCGAGAGCATTATGCTGGATTGGCAGGTTCCCGATACCCTCGCCAATATGTCTTTCAAAGTGTATTATACCGATTCACTCGGCGGCCCGGAACAACTCTGGATTAAAACCGCCGCATATTCCACGACCGTTACCGGCCTCGTCTCCGGACGCCTGTATTATTTCATGGTTTCATCTGTTACGAGCGACGGCCTTGAAGGCGAAAAGTCGGAACCGGTTGCCACCAGCCCGGGGTTAATGTCGGTTGTTATCGGCAGCGGGAGAAAGTACACCAATTCCAGGAGTGTCCGTCTGGATTTCATTGTTCCCGTTACCGCAACCGTGATGCAGGTTACCGAGGATCCGCTATTCACCGAAGCGATCTGGGAAAGTTATGCCCCGATTAAAACTTTTGTATTGACTGCCGGTGACGGTGTCAAGTATGTCTATGCCCGGTTTCGATTCGCTGATGGTTCGGAGACAGGCATCGGCTCGGCCGTATCCGACAGTATCATCCTTGATACCGAGACCTCGATAAATTCGGTCTCTTATTCTCCCGATGACCAGGTCTTTGCGGCCGGGGACAGCATTGCGTTCTCACTCGAAACAGCGGAAGGGGATGGCTCGGCATCCATTACGTTCCCCGGACAGAGCAGTCTGGCGCTGACATTCGATGAAGTTCAAAGTAATATCGGCGCAAGTCGATATGTCTATTCCCGGATTTATGAAATTCCGGCCGGCCTCGAGGTGGTCGGTGGAGAAGTCGCCGGACATTTCCTTGACGCCGCCGGCAATTCGGCTCCTATTGTGAATGCTCCGGCTTTGCTGACTATCTCCAATCCTCCCTCGCCGGTTACGGCTTATGCTACGGTCGAATCATCGTCCGCCATCAGGCTCAATTGGTCGCAGTCCGTTGATGATGATTTCGCCGCCTATCATATATATCGCGGCCTGACCGGTTCAGTTTCCAACAGCTCCGATCCCATTATGGTTGTCACCAGCCGTGCCACCCGCACATATAAGGATGAAAATCTAAACGAAAGTACGCAGTACTTTTATAGAATATATGTTTATGACAATACCGGTCTCTCGGCGGCCTCGTCCGTTATTTCCGCCGTCACACTAGTAAACCAGGCGCCCGCTCCGGTAACTCTGGCCGCCGGTGTCGATGGGGCCGTGGTGTCATTATCATGGTCGTCGAATAATGATTCCGATTTTGAGTCATATCGCGTATATCGTGCCGCCTCCATCCCGGCTTCCATCGACCAGCTGACACCACTGGTGATTGTCAATGCTCGGGCCGAGACCGCTTTCGAAAACAGCCCCGGAAACGGTACCTTTTATTTCGGCGTGGCCGTCTTCGACAAACAGGGCAAATGGGCGGTATCCAACTGGGTGAATGTTACGATACCATAGACTGAGGTAATTAGTGGGCTTTATTTACGGCATCAACCGACTGATTGGTCTTTATGCGGAGGCCTTTAGGGCCGTCGTAAAAATGCGGCTGTGGCCGCCGCTGTTTATTTATACGATTGCACAATTTCTTCTGCTGCTTGTTTTCAATTCATATGTAAATCCGGTAATATATCCTGTTCTGTCTCCATTTGTCGGCTTGATGGGAAAAAATACAGCCAGCCTGTTTGCGCAATATCCCGGTCTGTACATCGCCCTTCCATATGTGTATCAATGGGGGAGATTGCTATTCGGAATAATCTTCGAAGGACTGGCGATCGGGCTTACCGCACTGCTTTTTCTTAGATATATTGGTTCAAAAAGGGGTGAGGGCATGACGCTTCGGTCAGTCGTGCGCCGATGGCCGCAGCTCATTATTGTCTGGACTATTGTGACGGCGGTGATTATCGCCGCGAGTCTGATATTGCCGGAGTTGTTCAGGAGTTATCTTGAAGGATCACCGCGTCGCGCCGCCGTCTTTGACGTCGTTATCAGACTGGTGGCTGTAACATTATACGCAATATTTATTTATGCTGTCCCGTCAATCATCGTATATAAGAACAATATTATCCGCGCCTTCAGGACCACATTCGCCCTCTTTTTCCGATACCCGATTTTTACTTTTTTCCTGGCCCTGCTTCCTTATTTGCTGACTGTACCCACATCGTACTTGACGGGTCAATCCGCCGCAATCGTCAGCAAATTTTCCCCGGAACTGGTCTTTTACATTCTGGCTGCCGGGTTGATTGTCGATATGCTGGTTAATTTTATACTAACAGCCACGGTGGTCGGTTTGCTTATCGAAGAACGCGACTGAGCCAAAATATTTATTGATGACTTTGCAATATTTTGCAGACCGGATCATTTGATTGAATCCGCTTTTGATATCATTATAAACCTTCCGAAAAGCCTTTTATATCGGATATTTGAGCCGCCCGGCGCTAAACTATTCTGTTCAAAATCCGATACCTTGAAGAGGCAAACTGTTATGAATGTATAAAATATATACAGGATAAACACGCATCTATGAAAAACATACTTATCGTTGATGACGATCGTGAAATATCCAGATCACTGGCCAATCTTTTCGATCCCGATCGGTTTCGATTTTATTTCCTTGAAGACGGTCAGAAGGTCATTGAATTTGTCAAAGAGAATAAAGACATTGATACTATTCTTCTGGATGTAAATTTGCCGGGATTATCCGGCCTTGAGGTTCTGAGGCAGATTAAGCTCCATGAGGTCGGCAGTCCGGTCATCATGATTTCGGGTTTTGTCTCTACCGCCAACGCTATGGAAGCTATGCGTGAGGGGGCCTTTGAATATCTGACCAAACCATTCGAAATACAAAAGTTGATAGATACGGTTAACAAAGCTTGTGGATTCAAGACGGCGCGGATAAGAGCCTATGTCGATCCTTCCGATGTCGAGGCGCATGAACTGGATGAGATCGTCGGGCAGTCCCCCGAAATCGTTGAAATAGCCAAACTGGTCGGACAGGTGGCCAAGAGTGACGCGGCCGTCCTTATCTTTGGCGAGTCCGGCACCGGCAAGGAACTGGTGGCACGGGCCATCCATCGCAATTCGCATCGACGAAGCAAACCGTTCCTCTCGGTCAATTGCGCAGCGCTGGCCGAGACCCTTCTCGAATCGGAGCTGTTCGGCCATGAGAAAGGCGCCTTCACCGGAGCTTATTTCAAGCGTCTGGGTAAATTCGAACAGGCCGATCAGGGGACGATATTCCTGGATGAAATCGCCGATATGTCGATGTTGACCCAGTCAAAACTTCTGCGGGTGTTGCAGGAGAAGAAATTCGAACGCGTCGGCGGCAATGAAACCATCGATGTTGATGTCCGGGTGGTCGCGGCGACCAATAAATCACTGGTGCAATGCATGAAGGAAGGTTCCTTCCGGGTCGATCTGTTCTATCGTCTGAAAGTCGTCTCGATCTTCATCCCGCCGTTGCGTGAACGTAAGGATGACATCCCGCTTCTGGCCGACCATTTTGCCAAGGGATTCAGCCGCCAGCTCAATAAAGAGATCAAAGGCATCTCGCAAAAAGCGCAGAACATGTTGAGCAAATACTCCTGGCCCGGCAATGTTCGGGAACTGGAAAATAACGTTCACACCGCCTGCGTCATGACAAAATCGAATGCCTTGCAGCCGGAAGATTTCCCGATTTTTTCCGAAATCGATTCCGGGGTGGAGATAGATCTTAATAATCTGCAGGATGATTATACCGAGATGTTCGGTAAGATAATTGACCCGGTCCTGCCCAGATTGATCAACAACTCGCCCGGGAAGATATATTACTTTCTGGAATCGGCCCTGGAAAAGGCCCTGATCGCGTCATGCCTGAAACACTTCGGCTCGAATCAGGTCAAGACTTCGGAAATACTGGGCATATCAAGAAATACTCTGCGGGACCGCATGGCCCGATACAGTATTTTCTAAAGGACTATTCCGATATTTTATTTTGGTCCTGCGTGGGTTCATCTTTATTTCCCCTGATCAAACTGGTGTAACAGTAGATCAGAATCGAGATGATCACTCCCCATGCAAGAATCATGAATATCCAGCCGCCGGTTGTCATAAATAATCAGCCTTCCAAATGATTCTTTTCACGCCGCCGCCAAGCCAGAAAAACCAGAAAGGCCAGCAGCGCCAGGATTCCCAACAGAAGGAGTCTTGTCCCCAGAACATAGGGTAAGTTCTCTTCAGGGACCCCTTTCATCGTGATGACATTCCACCACTCTTCCTTGACCCACCACACCAGCAGGACAATCAACGATGTCGGCGTAATATATTTCGTTATAAACCGGAATATCCCCGGGACCTTGATTCTGCTGCCGTGATGCAGTTCCTTCCAGGCCTTATCGATTCCGAAAACCCAGGCCAGAAGAATTATTTCCACCGTGGCCCCGACGACAATAACGAAATTGGCGCCCCAGAAATCGAGATCATCGAGCACCCCGCGATGCAGGAACCACAGAGCCGGCTGGCAGAGAATAAAGGCAATCACGCCGAAAATCTTGACCGCCTTCTGCCGCTTGATATTGAACTCATCTTCCATAAAAGCCACCGCCGGCTGGGCTATCGAAATAGATGAAGTTATCCCGGCCAGGAACAGCATAAAAAACCAGATAAACCCGAAAATGGCGCCCAGCGGCAATTGATTGAAAATCTGCGGCATGGTGACAAAGCCGAGATTGAACGAGCCGGAGTTGGCGATATCGACAATGTTGGCTGGGCCGAAAAAGATGAAGGCCGCCGGAATCACTATCGAACCTCCCAGAATGACCTCTGCAAATTCATTGGTCGAGGCCGCCGCCAAGCCCGACAGAGCCACATCATCGCTCTTTCTCAGGTAGCTCGAATAAGTCAGGATCACACCCATTCCGACCGACAGGGTGAAAAATATTTGTCCCGTCGCCGCCACCCAGACTTTCGGCGATTTCAGCGCCGACAGATCGGCGTTCCATATAAAGCCCAGACCGTTGATGGAACTCCAGTCAGGATGCAGCGGATCCGGCGCAAACAACAAAATCACCCGAATCATCAGCACCAGACCGAAAACTATCAGCAGCGGCATGGCGAAATTACATAATTTCTCGATACCGCCGCGAATGCCGAAATATGTTACCGTTATATTCAGCAAAAATGTGATCAGGAAAAAGATGACTCCCGGAACGGTTCCGGCAAAGGTTCCGGCATCGCCCACCCCCTGGTACCACGTAAGAAAATCAATAAAGCCCTGACTTGATGTAATACCGGCAAGCTGCCCTGTGAGTGAATAATAGGCATAGGCCAGGCACCATGATTCGATATATACATAATACATATATATCAGAAAGGGTCCGAATATCCCGGCAATGCCGAAATATTTGATAAAACGACTTTTTCTCCAAAGTGACTGGAAAATACCGGGCGCGGTGGAATGACCGAAACCGCCGCCATAGCGACCCGCCGTCCATTCGACCCACATCAGCGGTATGCCGACCAGGACCAGCGCAATAAGATAAGGTATCATAAAGGCGCCTTCGCCGTATTTGCCCACCTGTGAGGGAAATCGAAGGAAATTGCCGAGGCCGACCGCGGAGCCGGCTACGGCCAGAACGACACCTATTTTGGTTCCCCAGCGTTGCCTGTCGTTACTCATCTCTTATATCTCCGCATGATTTATAAATTACTTTCGCAGCAGTTAAATTACCCTTTGCCCGGTAAAATGAAATTATAAAGACTCACGACTTTTAATGTCAATATAAAAAGACATTTGGAACCGCCCCGCCCCAGTTACGTATCATTTTTTGTTGACATGAATCCGAGAGGGGAATATCATGAATAGGCTTGGAATGAAAAAAATAATTCATGGAGGAATGTAATGATAAGAAAATTAATCGCCCTGACCGCCTTGCTTATTGCAGCTTCAAGTTTTTCGCCGGCTATGGCCGACAGCTCGGCGGGCATGTTCACCGGCTGCCTGACCACTGCTGACGCCTCCGGTCCCGGTGTTGGATACTTCGGCGGCTTTGTCGGTTTTGGCGATCATGTTGCCACGGTTTACGGGACTTTCACCTACGGTATGGCCGAATATACCGATATCCGCTTCAAACTCGGGTTTTCCGATCCCGACGCGCCGCAGAGCGATCCCAGGATTATGCTCGGTTTTGACTTCAAGTATGAATTAATGGATTATGAAGACACCTTGCATAAGAATCCGTTCGATCTCGCCGCCGGCGCCTTTATTGAATATGCCGATTTCGAATTCAGTCCGCTGTTGCAGCTTGGCGGCGATCTCATCGGCTCGATTCCGTATCGGTTTAAATCAGGCCAAAAAATTGTTCCTTACGCCCGGCTGAATGTGAGAATGGAAAGAGTTGATCCCGATGGGCATGATGCGAATACCGACTTCGAGGCCGGTTTGAATTTCGGCGCTAAATTCGAGCTGACGCAGGATTTCAATCTCTATGGCGAGTTTCAGATAGACGGCAACACCGGCATTTATCTGGGAATGGACATACGGGCGTTTTAAGTCGCTCTGAATTCAGAAAGGATTTGGGCTCCGGTTACGACCGGAGCTTTTTGTAATGACATACCTTGATTCAATCATCCTTGGCATTATTCAGGGATTGACGGAATTTTTACCGGTCTCATCATCGGGGCACCTGGTTTTGGGAGAGTATCTGCTGGGTGCAAAAATGCCGGGCGTGATGTTTGAACTGGTCGTCCATTTCGGAACCCTGATGTCGGTGCTTATTTATTTCAGGAAAAAGGTATTTGCTTTGATCAGGGCTCTATATACGCCGGCTCTCAAATCCGAAAGAAAATTTATTCATTATCTGATACTGGGCACGATCCCGGCCGCTATAATAGCCCTCTTATTTGACAATCTGATTGAGAGCGCTTTTGCATCTCCTTTTGCCGCGGCCATGTTTCTGGTCTTCACCGGTGTTGTGCTTCTCCTGACCTCTTCCTTCGGCAAGGGAACCAGGATGATCGATGCGCCGCGCTCCCTTTTAATCGGGATTGCCCAGGCTCTGGCGATACTTCCGGGAATATCTCGTTCCGGAATGACCATTTCAGCCGGACTGTTTGCCGGCGTTAAACCGATTGAAGCCGCCGAATATTCCTTTATGTTGTCGATTCCGGCCATTATCGGAGCCATTATTTTCAAGTCAAGAGAAATTATCTCCATTGATACCGGCCTGATCGGCCAATATGCGGTCGGGACGGTCATTGCTTTTTTGACCGGACTCTTTGCCGTTTATCTCTTGCTTGATTTAATCAAGAAAGGCAAATTCAAATATTTCGGTATCTACTGCCTGGTCGTTGGAATAATCGGCATAATATATTTTATTTGAATGCGATGAAACGGATACTTGTTATCAGACTCGGGGCGATCGGCGATGTTGTCCTGACCTCGCCCGCTATTCTGAATTTAAAAATATCGAATCCCGGCGCCAGAATCTTATTATTAACACGATCGAAAATCGCCAAACTGGCCTCGATGTTTTCCGGGGTGGATGAGATCATCGAGTTCCCGGCTCATGCTTCATTAAGAGACCTGTTTCGGATGGCGGAACATCTGGACAAAATCGGTTTCGACATGATTGTCGATCTGCACGGCAACCTCCGTTCAAAATATCTTATGAAACATATCGCCGCCGGTGTC
Source organism: candidate division Zixibacteria bacterium HGW-Zixibacteria-1 (assembly GCA_002838945.1). Taxonomy (NCBI): domain Bacteria; kingdom Pseudomonadati; phylum Candidatus Zixiibacteriota; species candidate division Zixibacteria bacterium HGW-Zixibacteria-1. The sequence goes on along the minus strand of PGXB01000004.1, from coordinate 92,722 downwards.
AAAGTGCAATATCCCAAACGCCGCTTTGAGCGGTGGGCATCCGTCAGGTTGCATAAACTGAACCCCGATCCCCCGCACACGATCGACCTGTACAATATGGCCGTTCAAAAAGCCGGCAGCCGCATCTATGCCCGGCGCCCGGTAATCCGGCTGAAACCTTCCGAGCGTATGGACTTTGATCTGACCGAATCACTGCCGCACATCGCCATCGCGCCGGGGGCCTCGTTTCCGTCGAAACAGTGGCCGCCTGACCGCTTCCGCAAGCTATCTCTGGAAATATTTAAACGTAACCCGGCCAACGTCGTTCTATTATTGGCTGATATTGATGAACAGATGGAGTCGCTGCGGGATGAAATACCGCTCGACAGGCTGAAAATATTCGTCAATGCCGAACTCGCCGAACTGGCGCAGATTATCGCCGGAACCGACCTGCTAATCTGTAACGACTCGGCGCTGGCGCATATCGGTTCGGCCGTCGGAACCCCGGTCATTGCCCTGTTTGGCCCGACCCACCCGACTCTCGGTTTTTCACCGCGCGGCCTGCGTGATTGCATCATGCAGGTGGACGAACCATGCCGACCCTGTTCATTGCATGGAAGGCGGGCCTGCTATCGCGACCACCAGTACTGCTTTGACCGAATTTCAATTGATGATGTCATGGAGAAGGTTACGGAACGAATAAAGTCAAAAACCGGGGGAGAGAAGGCTTTATTTATCGACCGGGACGGCACCCTGATCAGGGAAAAAGGATACCTTCGCGATCCGGGTGAAGTTGAACCCGAGTACAAAGCGGTGGAATCGGTTCGAATGGCTCGCGATGCCGGGTACAAAATTATTGGACTCACCAATCAGTCAGGAGTCGCCCGCGGATATTATGACGAGGAAATGGTGCGGCTGGTCAACCAGAGGGTGCTCGATATCTTTGCCTCATCAGGGGCGCCCATCGACGAGATTCACTATTGCCCGCATTATATCAAGGGCGAGTTGCCTCAATATGCAATCGAATGTTCCTGTCGAAAACCGTCGGCGGGGATGCTGGAACTGGCCTGCCTGCGGCACAATATTAATCCCTTTAACTCCTTTGTCATTGGTGATAAAATGACCGACATTCAATTGGCCGCAGTCTCGGGCGGACGCGGGATTCTTGTCCGGACCGGTTTCGGCAAACAGGAAGAAAAACTGTTGCAGATTCCTTATGTGCTTGGCCCGGAAATAATCACCGAAAACTTCCATGAAGCCGTAAAATATGTGGTGAGGGGTGGAGGAATCAGCGGCGATGATAGTTGATGCGGCATATTCGGAGTTACTTGACGGCGGCAAGGTCCGCTGTCATCTTTGTCCCGCAGAATGTCTCCTCACCGAGGGCAAAATCGGTATCTGCGGTTCGCGGTTTAATTCCAATGGCAAGTTAATGACGGACAACTTTGGGGAACTGGTCAGCGCCTGCTATGATCCGGTCGAAAAGAAGCCGCTGTATCATTTCCACCCCGGCAAGGCCATTTTCTCGACCGGTCCCAACGGTTGCAATCTTAACTGCAGTAACTGCCAGAACTGGGAAATTTCGCAGGGGCATGTTCCAACCCGGTTCGTCGCTCCGCCCGATCTGGTCAATCTGGCCGGCCGCAACGGCTCCATCGGTATTGCCTACACTTATACCGAACCGCTGATCTGGTTTGAATATATCAGGGAGGCCGGGAAATTGATCAAAGATGCCGGACTCAAAAATGTTCTTGTCACCAATGGCTACATCAATGAGAAACCGCTCATGGAATTGCTCCCTCTGATCGATGCCGCCAATGTTGATCTCAAGAGCATGAGCCCCGATTTTTATAAGCGAATCTGCAAAGGAAAACTGCAGCCGGTTCTGGATAATATCAAGCATTTCCACGAAGCCGGGGTGAAAATTGAAATAACCAATCTGGTCATAACCGGCCTGAACGATTCCGATCATGATTTTGAAGCGATCAGCGACTTTGTAGCCTCAGTTTCGACACATATTCCACTGCATTTTTCCGCCTATTATCCCACTTACAAGATGAACAATCCGCCCACATCCGTGCAAAAACTGATGCGGGCCTATGAAATCTCTTCAAAAAAATTGGATTTCGTATATCTTGGAAATGTCAGGATCCCGGACAGATCGGACACCTTTTGCCCCCAATGTAAGGAGCGGCTTATTTGCCGAAGCGGTTATCATATCGAAATATTGGAACTCGAAAACGGTAAATGTAAAAACTGCAGCCATGATTTGAATATAATTCAATGAGGGCCGATTAATGACTGACATCATTCAGACATATTATTTAAAGACCGATAAAATATTAATGTGTTATTATGCATAGCTTGTGCGATTATTATTATATGGAACCAACACTCGAGAACCCTTGTTTTAAAGGGCGCTTGAGTTGTATTATGACTTTATTATGATTACCTCGACGTTAAAATACCTCCTGGCCCTTGCAGTAATTCTCATTTTACTGCCGGCGGCTGCTAACTCCCAGTTTTATTTCGGGCAGAATAAGGTGCAGTACACCAATTTCGACTGGCAGGTGATGGAAACCGATCATTTCCGGATTTTCTTCTATGCCGAAGAAGAGGAACTGGGTGAGATCGCAGCCCGCATCGCCGAGGATGGCTATAAAGAACTTGCGGCCAAATTCAAGCATGAGGTCTATCGCAAGATCCCCCTGATTATTTACAGTTCGCCCAACTATTTCGCCCAGACCAATGTCATACCGAGTCTTCTGCCGGAATCGGTGGGCGGCTTCACCGAATTTCTCAAGGGGCGCGTCGTTGTGCCGTTCCATGGCTCCTATTACAGTTTTGCCCATGTCATTCGGCACGAACTGGTGCATGTCTTCACCATTTCCAAACTGGAATCGGTCATGTCCAAGCAAAGACTGGCCCGGCTCGCTTCGCCGCCGTTGTGGTTTATCGAGGGAATCGCCGAATACTGGTCAACCGAATGGGACAGCGAAGCCGACATGATCCTGAAGGATATGGTGCTTTCCGGAAAATTGTTTCCCATTTCGCGGCTCTATGAAATTTCCGGCACCTTTTTCATGTACAAACTCGGTCAATCCATTTGCGAATTTATAAACGACTACTACGGTTCCGACAAACTTATCCTTATCTTCGAAAACTGGTGGAAAGGCGCCAACTTCGAAGAAGTTGTTCGCTACACATTGGGCGATTCGCAGAAAGATATTTCCGAAAAATGGGAATATCATCTTAAGAAAAGATATTTCCCGCAGATCGCCGATGCCGGCCTCGCCAAGCGCGAAGCAAAACAACTGACCAAGGACGGCTATTCGCTCAAAGGGGTCCCCATCGAACTCAAAGACGGCGACAAGTCGGGGGAGTGGATCATTTTCAAAGCCAACAAGCGGGGTTATTCAGGGATATATATGATGCCCCCGGCCGGTGAAAAAAAGAAACTCTATACGTTGCTAAAAGGCGGACGATCGGCCAGTTTTGAATCGTTGCATCTCCTGCAAAGCGGTATCGATGCCAATGATGACGGCATGATTCTTTTTTCATCCAAATCCAAAGAGGCCGATGTTCTCTACTTGTATGATCTGGAGAGACGCCGGATCAAAGAAAAATATGAAATCCCTGAACTGGCCGAAATTTCATCGCCGCGCTTTTCGCCCAATGGCAAGCTGGCCGTCTTCAGTGGGGCCAGACGATCCGGCATTACCGATATTTATACTCTGAATCTCAATAACGGCGACCTCAAGCGTGTCACCAAGGATTTCTATCTGGACAAGGACCCGGTTTTCACGCTTGCCGGCGACTCCATCGTTTTCGCCTCCGACCGCTCGGTTGAGGGCGATGCCGGCGCCATTAACTTATTTATTGTCGCGGCGGGAGGCGGCGCCCCGAGACAGTTGACTTCCGGACGCTGGCGCGATATCACTCCCGATGTCTCGGAAGAAGGCATCTATTTCTCATCTGATCGGGACGGCGCCTTTAACATTTATCGCCTTAACAATGACGGATCCATAAACAGAGTGACCGCCCTTTTGACCGGGGCCTATGATCCTCGACTGACTCCCGACAAGAAGAATCTTTTATTTTCCGGATACCAGGATTTCGGCTCGCATATATATCGCGTTGGTATCAGCGACACCATGCTTCTTGCCGCTGATTCTCTGCCTCAGGGCCGGGCCCAGTGGCGCCCCGGGAAACTCAGCAGCAAAACATTCAAATCATCGGTCAGATATAAAACCGAATACTCACTGGACATAGCCCAGTCGGCCATATCATATGATCCGGTTTATGGCTCCCTCGGTGGACTGCAGGTGGCTCTCTCGGATATGCTCGGCGATAATGCGTTTTATTTGCTTCTCACCAACACCGCCGAAACGAAGGATGACTTCCTGTCCAGTTTCAATTTTGCCGTGACCTATATCAACAAGAAACATCGCCTTAACTGGGGCGGGGGAATTTATCATCTTTACGACGAATATTTTAACGACTATGACGGATATTATTTCGAGCGTCAGCTCGGCGGCCTGGCTTATGTGAATTATCCTTTGTCGCGTTTCAACCGCCTGGAGACGACCACTTATATCAGGTATTCCGACCGTGACAAATGGCTCTTCCAGTTCCGGCGCAAAGGTGCCATGATGACCAATTATGTGTCCATCGTCTCCGACAATTCCCTCTGGGATATTTCCGGACCGATCGAGGGCCACCGATACAACTTGACTTTCGGTCTCACCACGCGGCTGGAGCAGGGACGGCAGTACAACCGCATCGGTCTGATCGACATTCGCAATTACCTGCGTTTGGGGAAATACTCGGCCTATGCCTCGCGTTTCTTCGTGTACTCCTCAACCGGAATCGAACCTCAGCGCATTTATTTCGGCGGAAGCTGGTCGTTCCGCGGATATAACCGCCGTGCTTTTTATGCCCGGAATATTGCCTTTGCCTCCAATGAACTGCGCTTTCCGCTCATCGATAATTTGTACATAGGCCTGCCTATCGGCGGAATCGGCTTCCAGGCTATCCGCGGTGCCGTTTTCTTCGATACCGGATATATAACCGACCGGCAGTTCCGTCTGCTTACCGATGATTTCGATGAGAATCTATTGGGATCATTCGGCACCGGCTTTCGCATCGCACTGGGAAGATTTGTCGTCTTCCGTTTCGATTTTGCCCGGACCACTGATTTCAAGACAGTCAGCAAAAACACGAACTTTGACTTTTTCTTTGGTTGGAATTTTTGATGAATGCCAGACACTTCATACTACCGGCAATTATGGCCATATTTCTGGTATCAGGCTGCTCAAAGCAGTTTACCCTGCCCCGGGCGGATATAATGACGCCGCCAAGCTGGCAATATCCGAGAAAAGATATCGGGGCCGGAGCCGTTATCAAGTCGGATTTTGGCGGCCAATTGAATCTTATCTGGCAAAAAAAGAATTCGGAATCCCCCCTGGGGCCGTTAACCATTGGCGCCGGGAAACTTATCTACTGCGGCAGCCGCTCCAGGATATTCTTCTATGATCTGGCCACAGGGGATTATCTGGGCATGTATAAGGCCCGTTACGGGGTCCAATCGGGAGTTGTGGTGTCGGATTCGCTGGCCTATTTTGCCGTCGGCCAGACCAAAAATCGCTTAATTTGCCTTAATCTGCTAAATCGCAAGGTCTCGTGGGCCTTTAATATAAAGGATGTTACCGGCGCGCCGATAATTATAGAGAACCGCCTTTATGCCGGTTCTTCCGACGGTAAGTTGATTTGCCTCAACAAAAAAACCGGCGAAGAACTCTGGCAATACCCGGCCGAAGGCAGATGCCTGGCCGGACCAAGCGGTGACGGCGAAATGGTCTTTTTCCCGCAGGACAACGGAACAATACTGGGTCTGAAGGCCGCAACCGGTGACAAAATATTTGAGGCAGAACTGGACCAACCTTTGGTAACAAAAGCAGTCATAGGTGAGAAAGTTTATCTCACCGGCTCCGAGGGCGGCTTCTTCGCCCTCGACAGGTCATCCGGAAATATTGTGTGGAAAAAGACATTCCCGTATCCAATCTGGACCTCGCCGGCGCTGGACAATGGTATGCTCTACTTCGGCGACAACGGCGGCAATCTCATGGCTCTGGCGGAGACAGACGGCGAAACACTGTGGCAGTTTCGGGCCGACGGTGTCATCGTCTCCTCGCCCATAGTCGTCGGAGATTACCTGCTCTTTGCCTCGCTGGACAGAAACCTCTATTGTCTCGACAAAGACACCGGCGAATTGGTCTCGAAACGGGAATTCAAAAGGGGCATCAATTTCCCCGCCGTCAGTGATGGAAAGGTAATTTGCGTCGCGGCGCATGACGGCACCATACAATGTTTCGGAGACTAGCATGAGAGACTACAAATTTACCGAGAGCGATCTTGGCCTCAATCTAAACGAACTTGTGCACGAAACCCTCAGAGAGTTTTTCCTGGCATCCAAGAAAGTCTCTATTTATTCAAGCGGCCACCCGCTATCGCAAAAAGCGATCAGCCGCGCCTTTCTCATGCTGGAAAAAATTTTCAGGTTCAAACGATTCCTAAATCTGCACATTTCGGACGGTCATCTTTACGCCCTTAATATCCGCACCCGCCCATCCATCTTTACCGAAAATATTCTGAACTTCATGCAGGTGCTTGACCTGAATGACATCCTCTTCGAAATGAGCCTGTCGGCCAATGATCTGTCGCGTTTTCTCGATCGCTTCGTCAAAAGACTGCCCTCGTCCGATTTCAGCAATCTGATGGCCACCTATCTCGAAAAAAATAAAATCACGACCATTCGCGTGAATTCGGAAATGGGCCATGATATCTTCGAAAACTGCCTCACCATGCGCGGCGATCTGATTGGCGACTTCTCGGTCAGAGCGGTGGTCGGCCAAATACTGGGTGATGATTATAAAAAGCTGTCGGCTTTGATGGCCGATGAAGCGCTGCCGTTCGAAGAATACTTCGCCCGCCATAAACACGATTATCAACCCGCTCTTATCGGCTATTTGATCCCGGAACTATTGTCTTCCATGCCGGCCGACAAAATTCAGGAAAGCCTGTCGGCTTCTCTTAACTTCGATAAGGGAGAGGTCCCCGAATCAGATTCCAGTGATGTTTCGGGCGGTACCCGGCTGAAAGAAATGATTGCCGCCCTTAATTATCATCCGGAACGGGAAAAGATTCTTGAAAATATTGGCAGCCGGATGGTTCAAGAGGGTGCCGAAAAGTCGGTCTATACCAGTATCCTTCCGGAATCCAGCCTGATCAAAGTGGAATCCTCGGAGAAAATCGACCAGTTCCTCAACGCTACTTTCAATGAGGCGCTCCCCGGATATGACCTGAACGATTTCAAGGATGTCTTCAGCCGCCTGTTGCGAACCGGCCAGCAGGGGAAAGCAAAAGCAGTCATTAACATTCTTCTTAACTATCTGGCCGGACCCAATCTTGATCTGCGCGAAAAATCGCTCGTTCTATTTCGTCTGGCTCTTTCGGTCTATCCGAAGAACATGGCGGGATACCTTATCGAATACATGATAGAAAAAGTAGGCGAATATGTTAAAGCGGGGAAAGAAACCTTCGAATACTCGGACCTTATCTGGGAACTGGCCCGCATTGCGCTTGCCGAAAAACAATATGATCACATGTCGCGAATTTGCGATATTCTCTCCGAGAAGCGGTCGCGTTACAAAGGTGTCTGGAGTTATGAATCGGTGGCGGTCAAGAAAGCGGTCGAGGAATTCAATCGCCGTGAAGTGATCGAGCAATTGGTCCGCGACCTCGTCATCGGCCCCAACAGCAATGTTCCGTTTATTAGAAATATACTCATCACTATCGGGTCCGAGGAAGCGGCCCTGGAGCTGTCACATATTATTTCTCATGAATCGCGCCAGGTCAGACAGCATGTTCTGAAAATTCTCTCCGAGATGGGCAAAGCCTCGCTTAAGGTCTTCTCGGAAATTATGAATAATAGCAGTTATTTCGATCGCGAAGAATCACGACGGGAACTGCCTGATGAAAAGTGGTATATTGTCCGCAATTCGATTTTTGTCCTCAGCACCCTCAACGACCCGGAAGCTTGCCGAGCACTCAGGGTCCGCATAAATGATATGGACACCAGGGTCCGCCGGGCCATCGTCCAATCACTGGAGAAAATCGGCGAAGAGCAGTCCTGCGATCTGCTTCTGATGCTGGCCGACGATGATGACCGCGAGATACGTGAATCCGCCATTATCGCCCTCGGCCTGATCGGCAAGCCCGACATCGCTCCGGAACTGATTGAATTGACCAGGCAGCATCGCTCGGATATTATATGTATAATCAATTCACTGGGTAAACTGGGCGGTTCCGAAGCCAGGAGCTTCCTCGGTTCGCTTCTGTCGGACCAGCAGGTTCAGTCGCAGTTCACCTCCGGGCGTTCCTCCCGCGATGATCTCAAAATGGCTACGATTAAGGCGCTGGGGCGAATCGGCGATCAGGATTCTTTGCGAAAAATCAAAGATTTCAACGATTCGATGTCAACCTCACAAAAAATTCTTTTTGGCGGGGCAAAGCTCTCAAAGGCGGCCGAAGAGATCCTGGGCCGGCGCGACAAATAGGCAGTCCCGTTCTGCCAAAATATTAATATTGATGCCATTATGGCCTGCTAAAAGTGCCATAATGGCATTTTGTTATTGCGCTTATTATCCAATCAAATAGTAAGTCATTGTTATATAGCCTCTTACAATTCTTGGCACGCCGGTTGTTATATATAATGGCGTGAGATGAAATAAGATAAAACAAAAATAGGAGGTATATTAAAATGACACTCGTAAGATACAACCCGAACAGATGGCTCAACACGGCCAACCGCGACTTCGATTCGATTTTCGATTCGATCTTCAATACCCCGACTCTTCGGGCCGAAGGCGGCTGCGATTTCATGCCGCGCGTTGACATTATCGAAGACAAGAAGTCAATCAGACTGGAAGTGGAACTTCCCGGAATGGAGAAGGATCAGATTAAAGTGGTCGTCGAGGATGGTGTTCTCACTATCAGCGGCGAGCGCAAATTCGAATCGGAAGAGAAAGACAATAACTATCTGAGAAGCGAGCGCTTGTATGGATCGTTTTCGCGCTCCTTCACGCTTCCCGACAATGTCGACTCCGATAAAATTTCGGCGGACTACAAGAATGGAGTCCTGAATGTGATGCTGACCAAGCACGAGAAAGCCCTGCCGAAAGAAATCAAGGTCGACGTAAAGTAAATAAAAGCCGGGTCGCACAATTGTTACACGCAGACGGGCGGGTGGATCGACCCGCCCGTTTTTTGCGAAAATAGAAATGAAAGGCAGGAAAGAAAATGAGTAAAATTATCGGCATAGATTTAGGCACCACCAACTCGGTCGTCTCGGTGGTCGAGGGCAAGGAGCCGGTCGTCATTACCAACTCGGAAGGCGCCCGCACCACCCCCTCAGTTGTGGCCATCGACAAGAATGGCGAACGCCTGGTCGGACAGGTGGCCAAACGACAGGCGGTCACCAATCCATTTAATACCGTCTTTTCGATTAAGCGGTTTATGGGCCGGCGTTTTGACGAAGTCAGCGGGGAAATAAAGAACTTCCCGTACAAAGTCGCCGCCGGTGACAAGGGCGAGGCGGTCGTCGAAATGACCGGGAAGCATTATTCGCCGCCCGAAATTTCGGCCATGATTCTCTCGAAGATGAAAAAGACAGCCGAGGAATACCTCGGGCAGAAAGTAACCGATGCCGTCATCACCGTCCCGGCTTATTTTAATGACAGCCAGCGCCAGGCCACCAAGGATGCCGGCCGCATCGCCGGACTGAATGTCCAGCGTATTATCAATGAGCCGACGGCGGCGGCCCTGGCCTATGGCATGGACAAGAAAAAAACCGGCAAGATCGCGGTGTATGACCTTGGCGGCGGGACTTTCGATATCTCTATTCTGGAGCTTTCTGACGGCGTTTTCGAAGTGCTGTCAACCAACGGTGATACGCATCTCGGCGGTGATGATTTCGACAAGCGGATTATTGACTGGCTTGTCAGCGAATTCAAAAAAACGGACGGTATTGACCTGTCCAGAGATTCGATGGCTCTCCAGCGCCTGAAAGAAGCGGCGGAAAAGGCCAAAATCGAACTGTCATCGACCATGGAAACCGACCTTAATCTTCCTTTTGTCACGGCCGATGCCAATGGGCCGAAACATCTTAATCTCCGGCTCTCCCGCGCCCGGTACGAGCAGCTGGTTGATGACCTTCTTGACCGCACCATGGAACCGTGCCGCCGGGCCATTGCCGACGCCAAAATCAGTTTCAAGGATGTCGATGATGTCATCCTGGTCGGCGGCATGACGCGTATGCCGAAAGTCATCGAGCTGGTCCGGAATCTCTTCGGCCGGGAACCGAACCGAAGTGTCAATTCTGATGAAGTTGTTGCCGTCGGTGCCGCAATTCAGGGCGGCGTCCTGGCCGGTGATGTCAAAGATGTGTTGCTTTTGGATGTCACTCCGCTGTCGCTTGGTATCGAGACTCTCGGCGGCGTGGCGACTCGTCTGATCGAGCGCAACACGACGATCCCGACCAAAAAGTCGCAGATATTCTCAACGGCCGCCGACAGCCAGACGCAGGTCGATATTCATGTTCTGCAGGGTGAACGCGAGATGGCCATCGACAATAAAACCATCGGCCGGTTCGTCCTCGACGGTCTTCCGCCGGCGCCGCGCGGTATCCCGCAGGTCGAAGTCGCTTTTGACATTGATGCCAATGGTATAATAAATGTAACGGCCAAGGACATGGCTACCGGCAAATCGCAGAATGTCCGAATCGAGGCTTCTTCCGGATTAAGCGAGCAGGAAATCCAGAAAATGGTCAATGACGCCAAGGTGCATGAGGCTGATGACAAAGAAAAACGGCGCAAAATCGATATTCGCAACTCGGCCGATGCCGCGGTGTTCCAAGCCGAAAAGAATCTGAAGGATTTCGGCGATAAACTCGATGCCGACAATAAAGCCAAAATTGAGGCGGCGGTCAACCGCATCAATGAGGCCCTTAAGACCGACAACACCGATGAGATGCGGGCCGCGGTTGATGCCCTTAATCAAATTTGGCAAACGGCGGCCTCGACCATGTATCAGAATGTCAACCCGAATATGGGCGGGCAGCCGGGCGGCAGCGGCCCTCAGGGACCCGAATCGAATGATTCGGGTAAAAAGGATGATAAGGCGGTTGACGCTGAATTCGAAGTGGTGAATGAATAAAAGCAGGGGCCGTCGGGCCCCTGTTTTATTTGACTCAAACGGTTGCCTTCATTAAACTGGAGTTAACCGTAATATATATGGAAAGGCAGATGATAAATATAGATGCCTAAAAATTATTACACTGTTCTTGGCGTGCCTGAAAATGCTTCGAAGGAGGACATAAAAAAGGCGTTTCGCACCCTGGCCAAGAAATTTCATCCGGACCGCAATAAAGGGGAGGCGTCTGCCGAGGCCAGGTTTAAGGAAATATCGGAAGCTTATGAAATATTGGGCGATGAGCAGAAACGCGGCCAGTATGATACCATGCGTAAATACGGCGCTTTCGGCGGTTTCGATCACAGGCAGGCCAGGGGCGGTGCTCAGGACTCCTCGCAGTTCGGCGGCAATTTCCGGTTCGAGGACCTGGGCGGTTTGGGCTCCTTCGCCGACATTTTCAGCTCGATTTTCGGAAGCGAGGATCTTTTTGGCGGCCGGAGCCGGAAACACCGGGCGGCACAGCCGCATCGCGGTGCCCATCTCTCGCTCAAACTGAATGTCAGTTTTAAGGAGGCCATCAACGGCACGAGCAAGACGCTTCGAATGAACAAGCCGGTCACCTGTGATGTCTGCGGCGGCACCGGCGAGCAGAAGGGAAGCGGTCAAAAAGTATGCACGCAGTGCAATGGGCGCGGTACGGTCAGCTATGCTCAGGGCGGATTCTCCATATCGCGGCCCTGTCCGCGATGTCTGGGCAAGGGACTGGTACCCGGAACGCCCTGTGGGCGCTGCGGCGGATCCGGAAGAGTAAAGGAATCGAAAAAAATTAAAATAAAAATACCCGCCGGAATCGATGACGGCGGCATTGTCCGCCTTCGCGGGCTGGGTAATCCCGGTTCCAACGGCGGACACGATGGAGATTTACTGATAACCGTGAATGTAAACAAAAACCAGCAATTCGAGCGGAAGGGTAATGACATCTATACGACGGTCGAGGTATCATACCCGCAGGCCGTTCTCGGCGCCAAGGTGCCGGTCAAGACATTGGCCAAAATGGTCAATATTAATGTCAAACCGGGCACGACGCATGGAACGAAACTGCGCCTGAAAGGCATGGGGCTTTCGGTCGATGGGGCCCAGGGTGACCAGTATGTCGAAGTGCATATCGGTGTCCCAAGTGATATCACCCCGCGGCAGAAAGAACTGCTCGAAGAGTTGCAGAAAACGATGCAGTCGTAATTCAGTCGATTTATTTTATATCGCTGATACCTGCCTGATTAATATAGATGCCGCAAGGGCAGTGTTAATAATAGGCATATGGAAAGTGAAAATATATGAATATGAATAAACTCACGCAGAGGTCGGCTGACGCGATCAATTATGCGCAGCAAATGGCCATGTCCGAATCGCACGCCCAGATCGAACCGGCGCATCTGCTGGCGGCGCTTCTTCGGCAGGAAGAGGGGCTGGTCGGGCAGGTGCTCAAAAAAATCGGCGCCGATCCGGATGCCATTAATAAAAAGATCGACGAATACATTAAACTGCTGCCGAAAGTCGTAGGGGCGCAATTGTACCCGTCGAGAGAGATGCCCCAGCTTTTCGCCAAGGCCGAGCAGGAAGCGGGCCAGCTTAAAGATGAATTCATCTCGGTGGAGCATCTCTTTCTGGCCATGCTCGAAATCAAATCAAAGGCACAGGAAATTCTCAGGGAATCGGGAGTTGACCGCGAAACTTTTCTGAAGGCGCTTTCATCGATCCGCGGCAAGACGCGCGTGACCGATGATCACCCCGAGTCGAAATACCAGGTGCTCGAAAAGTATTCACGCGACCTCACCGCCGAGGCCCGCGTCGGCAAGCTCGACCCGGTCATCGGCCGCGATGATGAAATCCGCCGCATCATAAAAATTCTCTCGCGCCGTACCAAGAACAATCCGGTTCTGATCGGCGAACCGGGTGTCGGCAAGACCGCCATCGTTGAAGGACTGGCGCAGAAGATTATCAAGGGAGAGGTCCCCGAAACCATCAAGGACCGGATGGTGGTGGCGCTCGACCTCGGCTCGCTCATTGCCGGCTCGAAATTCCGCGGCGAGTTCGAGGAACGTCTCAAAGCCGTCCTCAAAGAGGTCAATGAAGCGGCCGGGAAGATTATTCTTTTCATCGATGAACTGCATACCATCGTCGGCGCCGGTGCCATTCAAGGCGCGATGGATGCTTCCAATATGCTAAAGCCGGCGCTGGCCCGCGGCGAACTGCGCTGTGTCGGGGCAACCACGCTTGACGAATACCGCAAACATATCGAAAAGGATGCCGCACTGGAACGACGTTTCGCCCCGGTTATGGTCGAGCCGCCCTCGGTGGAGGACACCATCTCGATTTTACGCGGGCTGCGGGAACGCTATGAGATATTCCATCATGTCAAAATAAAAGATGAAGCGCTCGTTGCGGCGGCCAAGCTGTCCGACCGTTATATTGCCGACCGCTTCCTGCCGGATAAGGCTATCGACCTGATCGACGAGGCGGCCGCCGAATTGCGCATCTCGATCGACTCCATGCCGGAGGAACTCGATGCCCTCGAGAAACGTATCCGCTGGCTGGAAATTGAAAAAGAAGGCATCAAGGTTGAAAAGGATGCCGCCATCAGAATCAAACCGATCGAGGAAGAACTGGAGGAGTTGTACGTCAAACGGGATGACCTCAAAACGCAGTGGCTGAAGGAAAAAGAAACGGTCGAGGCCATTCATGGAATCAAGAAAGAAATAGAGGAGCTGAAGCAGAGAGCGTCTGAGATGGAACGCCAGGCCAACTATGAAGAAGCCGCGAAAATCAAATACGGCACGCTGGTCGAAGCCGAGAAGAAACTGCAATTTCTGACGCATTCGCTGACAGTGATCCAATCATCACGGAAACTGCTTAAGGAGGAAGTCGAGGCTGAAGATATCGCCGATATCGTCTCCAAATGGTCTGGAATTCCGGTCAAGCGTTTGACTGAATCGGAAATGGAACGCTTATTGCATTTGGAAGAAAAACTGCATGAGCGCGTCATAGGTCAGGATGAGGCGGTCACGGCGGTGGCCAATGCTGTCCGCCAGTCACGGGCCGGGCTCTCCGACCCGAACCGCCCGCTGGGATCATTTATTTTCCTCGGGCCGACCGGCGTCGGAAAAACCGAATTGGCCAAAGCGCTGGCTGAATTTATGTACGGCACCGAAAGCGCCATCGTCCGGATCGATATGTCGGAATACATGGAGAAATTTTCCGTGTCGCGCCTCATCGGCGCGCCACCCGGGTATGTCGGTTACGATGAAGGCGGCCAGTTAACCGAGGCGGTGCGCCGCCGCCCGCATGCCATTATTTTGTTCGATGAAATCGAGAAGGCGCATCCCGAAGTCTTTAATCTGCTGCTGCAGATTCTTGAAGACGGCCGCCTGACCGATAATCAGGGTCGCACTGTCAGTTTCAAGAACGCCATTCTGATCATGACCTCCAACATCGGCACGCGCGGAATGGGCGAGGGGCGGTCGGTCGGCTTTGATCCGGAAATGCATGACATGTCCTATGAATCAATGAAGAAAAAAGTCACCGACGAAATCAAACGACTTTTCAATCCGGAATTGCTCAATCGTATCGATGAGTACATTGTCTTTCGTGCCCTCGAGCAGGACGATATTACCAAAATCGTGAGAATCCAATTTACGCGCCTGCAGGCGCTTCTGAAGGAGAAGGAGATCACCGCTGAGATGACCGACGCCGCCGTGGAACATCTGGCCAAAATCGGCTTCGATCCGACCTATGGGGCGCGGCCGATTAAACGTCTGATCAACAAGGAACTCAGCCAGACCATCTCGAAAAAAATCCTGGCCGGCGAGATTGGAAATGAAAGCAGTATTTTAATCGATTACGCCGATGGTGAACTTAAAATAATTCCGATCGAATCTGAAAAAGTCAAAACGACAATTTAATTGATTTCAACATGGCCCCGGTGCCATGTTGAACAGCAAACACCAAAAACACCAAACGGCGGGGCATCACCCCGCCGATTTTTGATATTGCTGAATTAGTCAGAAAATATTTTTGATTATGACCCGCCCTTTGGGACTTTTGTCTATTCTGTTTCTTTACCCACCACCTTAAACAGCCATATCGCCTCTCTAAAATTATAGTTGCCTTCCAAAAAATGGTCCAGCCGCCTGACATCCAGCTCATATATGACTATTTCCGGCCCGGCATCAATATAGCCGATCGCCGCCGTCTCGCTTCCCATACCCGGATTTTCCATTTCGAACACCACCGCCGTTTTTCCCTGGTCGGTCAAAACCGTATCGGCCGAAGCAACGGTCAGAGCGGCATCCCGTTTGATATAGTAAGCCGAGTCCTCGCTGATAAATTCCTGGAAGGAAAGGGAATCCTTATGGTAAACCCAGACATATATAATCATGCTGGGGTCGTTATATGACTCGGTGTCGGCAAATATGGCCGCCGTGTAGCCGTCTTTCGAGGCATTCTCGATATCGATATACCAGTGATCGGGGGCGTCAATTATAAAATTATCCGTTTCGCCCTCATAGAGAACATAATTTTCTTCAAAACCGACCTGGTCATCGGCTGTCGCCGCGACCGCAACGAACAGAATAAAAGCAATTAAAAAAAGTCTCATTATTAGCATTATGAACGTTAATATAGAACCGGGCGGCCCAAAACGCAATTTATATCGGTGAAAATGTCAAAATAATTCCCGGTGAAGACCTTGCGAAACGTAAATGAAATTGGTATATTATAAATCTTTACGAGATAGCTCCTTTGGTAAGAAGCGACTACAAACTGAGTTGGAAACATAAATTGCGAGGTATTTCTATGGTAGGAATCGTGGGCTATGGTGCGCATATCCCGCGGCACCGGATTAAGGTCGAGGAAATCGCCAAGGTCTGGGGAGCCGATGCGCCAAGCTACAAAAAAGGACTAATGCTCAGGGAAAAATCGGTCCCGTCGCCCGATACCGATACCATTACTCTGTCGGTGGAAGCGACCAAAAACGCCCTGAAACGGGCCGGAAATATAAACCCCGCCGAAATCGGGGCCATTTATATAGGTTCGGAATCGCATCCTTATGCCGTGAAACCGTCGGGAACCGTCGTCGCTGAAGCTATCGGCGCCACTCCCGATATTCATTGCGCCGACCTCGAATTCGCCTGCAAGGCCGGTTCTGAGGCGATGTTTGTCTGCCTGGGACTGGTCAAATCCGGCTATATTAAATACGGTCTGGCCGTGGGCGCCGATACTTCACAGGGCGCGCCCAGCGACGCTCTGGAATATTCGGCCGCTGCCGGCGGCGCTGCCTTCATTATGGGCATCCAGAATGTCCTGGCCGAAGCGCTTTACACCTATTCCTGGATGACCGACACCCCGGATTTCTGGCGCCGTGAGCATGAATTTTATCCCCAGCACGCCGGGCGTTTCACCGGCGAGCCGGCTTATTTCAGGACCACCATGGGCGCTGCCAACGGCATCTTGAAAATGGCCAATATGAAACCGAAAGATTTCACTTATGCCGTTTTCCATCAGCCGAACGGCAAATTTCCGATGAGGGTCGGCAAAATGCTCGGCTTCACCAAAGAACAGATCGAACCGGGCTGGCTCTCGCCGACTCTCGGCAACACCTACTCGGGCGCGTCGCCGATGGGTCTCACGTCCACCCTCGATATCGCCAAACCGGGCGACACCATTCTCATGGTTTCCTACGGTTCCGGCGCCGGTTCGGATGCTTTTGTCTGGAAAGTCACCGACAGGATAGATGAAGCCCGCGATAAAGCGGTCAGGACACGAAAACTGCTCGATGAAAACCTGACCTATGTTGACTATGGAACCTACGCCAAATTCCGGCACAAAATTCTGAAGAATGCTTAGGAGGTGAGACATATGAGAGATGTTGCAGTTGTTGGCGTGGGTATGACCCAATTCGGCGAGATTTGGGAAAAATCATTCCGTGACTTATATGTCGAAGCGGCCCTGGCGGCCATCGATGATGCAGGAGTCGATCACCTCGATTCGATGATCATCGGCTGTATGACCGGCGGCCTTTTCATCGGCCAGGAACATGTTGGCTCACTTATGGCCGATTATCTTGGGCAAAAATATCTGGCCGCATCGCGGGTCGAATCGGCCTGTGCTTCCGGCGGTCTGGCTTTCCGCCATGCCTTTATCGAAGTTGCTTCCGGGATGTCGGATATTGTCATGGCCGGCGGTGTCGAAAAAATGACCGATATCTCCGGCGATGGCGCCACATATGCCCTGGCGGCCGCTGCCGACCAGGAATATGAAGTTTTCCACGGCGCCACCTTTCCGGGTTTATATGCTTTGATGGCGGTCGCCCACATGGAAAAATACGGCACCACCCGCGAGATGCTTTCGGCGGTGTCGGTCAAGAATCATCACAACGGCTCGATGAATCCGTTCGCCCAGTATCCTTTCGAGGTTACCCGCGAGGCGGTCGAGAGCTCGGTCATGGTGGCCAGTCCGCTCCGAATCCTGGACTGTTCGCCGATCACCGACGGCGGCGCCGCTGTGATTCTGACCACGGTCGATATTGCCAAAAAACTGGGCAAGCCGATCATTAAAATCATCGGTTCCGGTCATGCCACCGATTCCATCGCGCTTCACAGCCGCAAAGATCTGACCACGATCAAAGCGACCACGGTAGCGGCCGAGAAAGCCTTCAAGATGGCCGGCAAGACCATTAAGGATGTCAATTTTGCCGAGGTTCATGATTGCTTTACCATTGCCGAGATCATTGTCATGGAATCACTCGGGCTGTATGCGCCGGGCAAGGCCGGTGAAGCGGTCGTAAAAGGGGAGACCTCGCTTGAAGGTTCCTTCCCGATCAACACTTCGGGCGGTCTGAAATCCAAGGGGCATCCGGTCGGAGCGACCGGCGTCGCCCAGGTTATCGAAGTTGTCAAGCAGCTTCGCGGGACAGCCGAAAACGGCCGTCAGCTCAAGACCAAGCCGAAAATCGGTATGACTCAAAACATGGGTGGTTCCGGCGGTTCCACTCTGGTTCATATTATGGAGGTGGCCTGATGTTTCCATCACGAATTTGGAGAGATAGCAAACATCGCTATCGCCTGGAAGCCGGTAAATGCACCAAGTGCGGCAAGGTTGTCTTCCCGTACCGTCTGATCTGCCCGGAATGCGGTCACCGCGAATTCGAGAAAGTCATCCTGCCGGATACCGGCAAGCTGCTCACTTTTTCCGTCATTCGTGTGGCGCCGTCGCAGTTTACCGATCAGGCGCCGTATGCCATCGGCATCGCGGAACTGGCCAATGGCGTCAGACTTCTGGCCCAGGTGACCGACTGTGATGTCGATAAACTGACTGTCGGTATGGAAGTGCGGATCGAATTCCGCCGCATTCAGACCGATGGGCATCACGGCGTGCTCAGTTACGGCTATAAGTTCGTACCCAAATGGTATTAATATAGTTTATGCGGGGCCGGGAATCATCCGGCCCCGTTTGTTTCGAACCCCGTTAGGACTGGGACAGGGGATAAATGTTTAGAATAGAATCCAAAATCAGTACATCTTCCGATGCTTACAAGGAAAACCTTCGGCTCAACAAAGAGCAGCACCGGATCTTCAAGGAAAGACTGGAAAAAATAAAAGAGGGCGGTCCGGAGCGGTCACGCAAGGTGCACCTCGAGCGGGGCAAACTGCTGACGCGCGAACGGGTCGGTCTCCTCTTTGACAAAAATACTCCGTTTCTGGAATTGTCTTCGCTGGCGGCATATGATATGTACGATAATGATGCCCCGGCTTCGGGACTCATTACCGGTATCGGTATCGTCCATGGGCGGGAAGTGATGGTCATCGCCAATGATGCCACCGTCAAAGGCGGCACTTATTATCCGATCACCATTCTCAAGCATGCCCGCGCCCAGCGCGTCGCCCAGGAAAACAACCTGCCCTGTGTCTATCTGGTCGATTCGGGCGGCATTTTCCTGCCGATGCAGTCCGGCGTTTTCCCCGACAAAGATCATTTCGGGCGCATCTTCTATAACCAGGCCCGGATGTCTTCCATGGGCATCCCGCAAATATCGGCCGTCCTTGGTTCATGCACCGCCGGCGGTGCGTACCTTCCGGCCATGTCCGATGAAACCGTCATCGTCCGCAAGCAGGGGACAATTTTTATCGGCGGACCGCCGCTGGTCAAAGCGGCCACAGGAGAAGTTGTCACCGCCGAGGAACTCGGCGGCGCCGATGTGCACTGCCGGACATCCGGCGTCACCGATCATTACGCCCAAAACGACAAGCATGCCCTGCAGATCTGCCGGAATATTATTGAAAATCTCAATCGCCGGCCTAAATTCGAGCTTGAAATGGGCGAGGTCGAGGAACCGTACTATGATCCCGAAGAACTCTATGGTGTCGTGCCCAATGATCTTCGCAAACCGTATGATGCCCGCGAGGTGATCGCAAGGCTGGTGGATGGCTCGAAATTCCATGAGTTCAAGGAACTCTACGGCATGACCCTGGTCTGCGGCTTCGCGAAAATAATGGGATATCCGGTCGGCATCCTCGCCAACAACGGCATCCTCTTCTCGGAATCGTCACTCAAAGGAGCCCACTTCATCGAGCTTTGCACCATTCGGAAAATTCCGCTTCTCTTCCTGCAGAACATCACCGGTTTTATCGTCGGCCGCCAGTACGAAGCGGGCGGTATCGCCCGTGACGGCGCCAAGCTGGTACATGCCGTGGCCAACGCCCAGGTGCCCAGATTCACCGTCATCATCGGGGGATCATACGGCGCCGGCAACTATGCCATGTGCGGCCGCGGTTATTTTCCGCGCCTTCTCTGGATGTGGCCCAATGCCAAGATTTGCGTTATGGGCGGCGAACAGGCCGCCGATGTGCTGGCGACGGTTAAAGTCAAGCAGCTCGAACGCGAGGGCAAGAAACTTACGCCTGATGAAATCGCTGCTATCAGACAGCCCATCCTGGAAAAATACGAGGCGGAGTCGTCACCATACTATTCGACGGCGCGTCTCTGGGATGACGGCATCGTCGGCATGACCGAGACGCGCGAGGCGCTGGCTCTTGGTATTGCGATGTCGCTCAACGCCGACATTCCCGATCAGAAATATGGTGTCTTCAGGATGTAGGGGAAATGACATGGATTACCAGACGATAAAATATGAAATACAGGATCGCGTTGCCTATATCGACTTCTGCCGTCCCGAAGTGCATAATGCCTTCAATGATATCGTCATCTATGAAATGACCGATCTGTTTAGGAAGCTCGACGGCGAAAAGGCGCTCCGGGCCGTAGTCCTCACCGGCGAAGGAAAGTCATTCTGTGCCGGGGCCGATCTGAACTGGATGAAACGGGTTATCACGCAATCATTCGAGGAAAACCTGAAAGAATCCAATGCCCTGGCCGATTTGTTCGCGATGATATACAATTTCCGCTGTCCGGTTATCGGCAAAATAAACGGTGCCGCGATCGGCGGCGGCGTCGGCTTCGTGGCGGTGTGCGATATCGCCATTGCCGCCGAGTCGGCCCTGTTTTCGTTCTCCGAAGTGAAGATCGGTCTTGTTCCCGCCTGTATCGGGCCGTATGTCGTCAAGAAAATAGGCGAGGGAAAGGCCCGCGAATTTTTTATCACGGGCGAACGCATGAAGGCGAAAAAGGCCTTCAAAATAGGCCTGGTCAACAACTATGTTGACGACGATGAGCTTGATGAGACGATTGATAATCTGGTCAAGATGATAAAATCATCCGGGCCGGAAGCGATCGCGGTCGCCAAAACTCTGGTGTCATCGGTACCGAATATGAACGAGGCGGAGTACAAGCCGTTCACCGCCGAAATGATCGCCAGATTGCGAATTTCCAATGAGGGACAGGAAGGCATGAATGCCTTTCTTGAAAAGCGTAAACCAAAATGGGTTGAAGAATAAATGGCTGATAGATACTTCAAAAAGATACTGGTTGCCAATCGCGGCGAAATTGCCATGCGGGTTATCAACGCCTGCCGGCTTCTGGGCATACCCACCCTGGCCGTCTATTCGACGGCTGACAAAGATGCGGTGCATGCCCGGTCTGCCGGTGAAGCGGTCGAAATCGGCCCGCCGCCGCCGAATGAATCATACCTATCCATTCCAAAAATTATCGATGCCGCCAAAGCGCATGGGTGTGATGCTATCCACCCCGGCTACGGTTTCCTGGCCGAAAATCCGCGCTTTCCCGAGGCCTGTGTCAAAGCCGGTATAACTTTTATCGGTCCGCCCGCTGACGCCATGCGTTTGCTGGGCAATAAGGTCGAATCACGAATCAAAATGGCCGATGCCGGTGTGCCGTTGATCCCCGGCATGAAATCGGCCGGCGCCAGTCTGGAGGAGTTCGAGAAAGCCGCCGAAACGGCCGGCTACCCGGTCCTCATCAAAGCCGCCGCCGGCGGCGGCGGTAAGGGCATGCGCGTTGTCAAATCGCCTGCGGAGCTCAAAGCCTCTGTCGAGGCGGCCAGGCGCGAGGCCAAAAATGCTTTCGGTGACGATACCGTCTATCTTGAAAAATATATCGAAAATCCGCGCCATATCGAATTTCAGGTGCTGGCCGATACCCACGGCCATACCATGCACCTCTTCGAGCGTGAGTGCTCTATTCAGCGCCGTCATCAGAAAATCATCGAGGAGACTCCATCCACTGCACTTAGTTCCGAACTGAGAGCGAAAATGGGTGCCGTTGCCGCCAAAGTTGCGGCTGTCGCCGGGTATATCAATGCCGGTACGGTCGAATTTCTGCTAGATAAAAACGGCGGATATTATTTCCTTGAAATGAATACCCGAATTCAGGTCGAGCATCCCGTTACCGAAATGGTCACCGGGGTCGATCTGGTCGTCGAACAAATCAAAATCGCCGCCGGCGAACCGATTTCCGAATATGTGCGCAATGCCACCCAGCGCGGCCATGCGATCGAGTGTCGTATTTATGCCGAAGACGGCGAAGATAATTTCATGCCCTCCTCAGGGAAAATATTGTACTATGAGGAACCGGTTGGCCCCGGTATCAGGGTCGATTCGGGCGTTGCCGCCGGTACTGTCGTCGGGGTCGATTACGACCCCATTCTGGCCAAATTGATCGTCCATGCTCCCGACCGTGAAATGGCCATTAACAAGATGATCGATGCCCTCAAGGATTATCGTATCCTGGGTATAAAAACATCGCGGCGCTTCATGATCGATGTTCTCGAACATGCTGAATTCAGGGCCGGCCGGACATACACCAACTTTATCGAACTTCATATGGGCGATCGAAAGGTTGATACCGCTGAAATCTTCGACCTGGCCGCCGCGGTTTCATCGGCCGCGATGATGCGCAAGGTCGGCACAAACATGACCGGCAGCAGAAAAGCATCGCAGCCGTCACCCTGGCAGACTATCGGCCCCTGGGAGATTGGGATGAGGATCGGAAAATGAAAAACGAATTTATTCATAGGGAAGAAACCATCGAAACCGATATGGAAATTACTCCCGATGGAATCAAAGTTTCCGTCGGCGATAAAATCTTCAATATCGTCGAACTTGCCTCCGGAAAGTACAGCGTCGAAATAAACGGAACCCGACGTACCGTCTGCTGCGTGGTCAACGGCAATAAATCATTTCTCGATATTGATGGGTTGCTTATGGAACTCGCCATACCCTCCGAGGACGGCAACAATATCGGCGGTGCGGGCGGAATGGCAGGGGAGAAGGATAAAATTTACGCCCCGATGCCCGGCAAAATCGTCAAACTACTGGTTAAGGAAGGCGATAAAGTGGTCGAGAAACAGCCGATGGTTATTGTCGAAGCCATGAAGATGGAACACCAGGTCAATTCAGCCGCGGTAGGAACCGTCAAGAAGGTCAACTTTGCCGACGGCGACCAGGTTAATACCGAAACACCGATTATCGAGTTGGAATTGGAAACGAAACCGGAAGAATAGGCCTGTTCAAAGTAAATAATTCAGGAGCCGTGATATCATCGTCCGGCTCCTTGTCTTTTGGAACTGAATTTCAGCCCGAACCGAATCGGCAGATATGTTACGACATTATACTCGCCATAATCAATAGCGTACCTGATATCCATAAAGACGCCGAATCCGGGCACGACCGGATGCTCTATGCCCAGTCCGAAACTCATCCCGAAATCGGTTTCCGTACCGGTTCTGGATTCCTTATCGAACTTATCACCCCATAATTCCTCGCCGTTGGAGTAACTCATGTATGACAGGCCGGGCCCGATTACCAGGTAAGTGGCCAGTCTTTCCGGTCTTCTTTCCTGAGTATATATTTTGATGTCGGCCCCGATTTCGAAGAGCTTGAAAGACTCATGATCCTGATGAGGAAAGGAGTTGAAAATTACTCGCGGCTCGATTTCCAGAATTCTGGCCGGATCATAACACAACCCGAATCCAACATTCGGTCCGATACCGTAATTATCGGTGACGGCACTCGGCCTGAGCGGTATCGAAATCCCGGCGGCCACTGTCACCGCGCCGTTATTATTCTCGGCCGATGCGTTCGTGAACAACATGATTATAGAAAGCAGGATAATAGGGATATGAATTCTGAACTGCAGCCTTTTCATAGGCCGATAAGATAATAAAATATATGAAAAGAAGCATAAAAAAAGACCGGGAATATAACCCGGTCTTGATATTATTCTTATCTCATTAATTAAAATATAAAGGCCTGCATACCGGCACCGATCGTTATTACAGTGCCGCTGAGTGAATCATACCCCTCTAAGTCTTCAGTGGCCGACATCACATTTATACCAAAATCAACAGCCACGGCATTGGAAAGCATATAGTTGATACCGACACTTCCGCCGAAAGCGGTATTGGTCTCGTCGACATAATCTCCACCGGATTTCAAATACTGAAAAGTGCCTTTGACATAAGGGTACATTGACCCCTTGATTTCTGTCCTTTCTTTATTGGTATTGAAATAGTAACCAACCATCGGCCCAATACCAAAAATAGACCCGCTCCAATCACCCTGAGAATCGGAGTGATAAATAAGATCAGCCCCGATGACGACCCCGGGCGCGATGAAATAACCAAAGCTCGGCATGAAAGCAAATATTTTCTCCCCGTCGCCGTTTTGATTATTATACAAATCGCCACTATAGCTTTGAAATGTTACAGTACCGCCCAGGATCATGCTCCCTTTGTCGATCGGGGTTTCCTGTGCCGCTGCTGTCACCGCGAACAGCGCCGCCATCAGACCAAGAACGAAAAGTCTTTTCATCCCTGAACTCCTTTTGTTAATAAATGTTTAAACATAATACAATCTGTTGGTTTTAATATTTATTATCCTCAAAATGGCTGTTTTTATTTATTTTTGTCAACAACAATTATAATAGAAATGTTTTTTTGGATGATGCGTGATATGGAGCAACAAAAAAGCCGCGCATGTATGCACGGCTTTTTCCGATACGGTAATGTTGTCTTATGCTATTAATAACCCAGCACGTTTATGGTCAGACCAAAGGCCATATTCTTGGCTTCATCTTTATACACGTCGATTTCATGCTTCGGCTTGCCATAAAGAACACTTGCCTCCAGTGTCCAGTTTCTGGTGAACTCATAGCCGATGCTGCCCGCCGCACCGATACCGGTCCAGGGATCGCTTCCCTCGAACGGCAGACTCCAGGAGGAAAACCCGACTCCGCCGCTCACAAAGAACGACGGTGTTTCCGAACTGAGAAAATAAGTCACCCCAATGCCGCCGACACCGCCCAGAATCGATACCGTTTCCTTTTTTTCATCTATAATCGTCGAATCGACTCCGAACCAGGCGCCCTTGCTCATCCAGTAAACCATCAATTTCTCCGACGGGGCATATCCGATTTTGAAATCGGAGAAAAGGGAAACCTTGCCCTCATCGAATGATCTGATTTCTGTCCCCGAAGAATCCTTGGCCTCGGTATATTTGTCATAACCCGGTCCAAGACCAAATCCCAGAATAAAGCCTTTTCTCATTTTGTCAAAGGCGAAGCCCGGGGACGCGACACCGAGAATAAAGATGGCAATTAATGCCGCCAATATCAGCCTGTTGAAGACAGAATTTCTCACATTTTCCTCCTTTCCAAGGAATCTCTATTGCTGCCAGAATATACTTTTTCTATACCCTTATAACAAGTTGAAGCAAATAAGTTTGCGAAAAAGTCACTGTCAACAAAAATTAATCTCGTTTTATCGTTCCAAAAGTACGTTTCACTTGATTTAAGGTCGTCAATTTGTTATATAATTTCAATACATAAAACCTATAAAAATTAAGAATCTGGAGGAGATAGTGGCAGACAACGAAGTTTATATAGCATCCGCGTGCCGTTCCGCAATCGGCACTTTTCTGGGCGGTTTATCCGCGTTTACCGCTACTCAGTTGGGGGCTCTGGCCATAAAAGAGGCTGTGAAGCGAGCTGGAATCGATCCCGCTACGATAGATGAAGTTATCATGGGGCAGGTTGTTCAGGCCGGTGTCGGCCAGGCGCCCGCGCGTCAGGCCGCCATTCATGGCGGTGTGCCTGCCGAGGTTCCGGCCCTGACCATAAATAAAGTCTGTGGCTCCGGGCTAAAGGCCGTCATGCTGGCGGCCGCATCCATTCGCGCCGGTGACCAGGATTGCATAATTGCCGGGGGTATGGAATCGATGTCAGGGACTCCTTATGTTCTCCATGGCGCCAAGGGCGGGCTCAAATTCGGCGACAAGAAACTGCAGGATTCCATGGTTCTCGACGGTCTCTGGTGCGCCTTTAAAAACTGGCACATGGGCAGCGCTGCCGAATTGACCGGGCGCAAAGCCGGCATCAGCCGTGAGGAGCAGGATGAGTACGCCTATAATTCTCACAAAAAGGCGATGGCCGCCATCGATCAGGGCAAATTCAAAAATGAGATTTTCCCGGTAGAAATACCGCAGAGAAAGGGCGATCCTGTTATATACGACAAGGATGAATGCCCCCGCGCCAACATCTCGATAGATGGACTGGCCAAACTGAAACCGGCCTTCGAAAAGGACGGCACCGTCACTGCCGGCAATGCGCCCGGGCTTAATGACGGCTCATCGGCCACCGTCATCGTTTCCGAAAAATATCTCAAAAAGCATAATCTGACTCCGCTGGCTCGTGTCGTCGAGTACACCGCCGCCGGTATTGATCCCGAATTGATTTTCTTTGCCCCGATTTATGCGGTTCGCAAACTTATGGGCAGAATGGGCATAAATGATATCAATCACTTCGATCTGATTGAGGCCAACGAGGCCTTCTCTGTCCAGGCCCTTGCCGACGGCAAGGAACTGGGCTGGGATTGGAGCCGCGTCAATGTGCATGGCGGCGCTGTCGCCCTCGGGCACCCCATCGGCGCCTCCGGAACGCGAATTCTGACGACCCTTATTTATGCTTTGAAAGACAGAGGACTTAAAAAAGGACTGGCTACGCTCTGTCTTGGCGGAGGTAATGCCGTCGCGATGGCAATTGAACTGGTATAACACTGGGAGTTTGAGGACTATGAAAGTTGACGACATAAAAACTATCGCCGTCATTGGCGGCGGGACTATGGGTAATGGTATCGCGCATGTATGTGCCGTGACCGGTTATGATGTAATTCTGGTGGAGACCAGGGAAGAGTTCCTTGATCTCGCTATCAGCACCATAACCAAAAATCTCGACCGAATGGTCAAGAAAGAAAAAATAAGCGAAGAAGATAAAAACAAGGCCTTGGCCCGCATCAGACGAAGCACCAGTCTCGATGATGTCAAGGCGGCTCAGATTGTCATTGAAGCGGTTTTCGAAAACCTCGATGTCAAGTTGGAGATTTTCAAGAAAATCGATTCGGTCTGTCCCCCCGGGACCATTCTGGCTTCCAATACCTCTTCGATATCCATCACCAAATTGGCTTCCGCCACCGGTCGTCCCGGCGACGTTGTCGGGATGCACTTCATGAATCCGGTTCCGATGATGAAGCTGGTTGAGATGATTCGCGGTTTTACCACTTCCAACGAGACTTTCAGTACTGCCATGGAATTAGCCGCAAAACTGGGGAAAACCCCGGTACCGGCCAATGACTATCCCGGCTTTATCGCCAATCGTATTTTACTGCCGATGATTAATGAGGCGATCTATGCACTCTTCGAAGGAGTCGGGACGGTCAAGGATATCGACAGCGTTATGATGCTGGGCACGGCGCACCCGATGGGCCCGCTGACACTGGCCGACTTTATCGGGCTGGATGTCTGTCTGGCCATTCTCAATGTGCTGCATGAGGGTTTTGGCGATCCCAAATACCGCCCGTGCCCGCTTCTCAAGAAATATGTCGAAGCCGGCCACCTGGGTCGGAAAACCGGCAAAGGATTCTATGATTACTCCCAATAATGGAGAATAAAATGGATTTCAATTTAACCGAAGATCAAATAATGGTCCGCGACCTGGCACGGGAATTCGCCCAAAAAAGATTGGCGCCGCTTGCCGAGGAGATGGATGAAAAATCGGAAATGCCGAAGGAACTCCTCAGCGAGGCCGCCGAGATGGGCTTTTTCGGACTGATGGCCGCCGAAGAATTCGGCGGGTCCGGAGTCGATACCCTCAGCTATGCGCTGGCCATCGAGGAAATTTCCAAGGCCTGCGCCGGTTTTGCCATTCCCATCAGCGTCCACAATTCACTTGTCATCAAGGCCATCGAAATGTATGGCACGCCTGAGCAGAAGCAGGAATATCTGCCCAAACTGGCAGCGGGTGAAATTATCGGCGCCTATTCGCTCTCCGAGCCTAATTCCGGGACCGATGCCGGCTCCCTGAGCTGCCAGGCCATCCCCAAAGGCGATCACTTCATTTTCAACGGCACCAAGAACTGGGTCTCGACCGCCTGTCATGCCGGTATCTTTATTGTCTTTGCCCTGACCAGCCCCGAACTCGGCTCCAAGGGAATCTCGGCTATTCTGGTCGAACCGGGGACAGACGGATTGACGCTTGGCTCACCCGAAAAAAAGATGGGCATGAAGTGCTCCGATACCCGCGAACTCGCCTTCATGGATGCCAAAGTTCCCTGCAAGAATCTGCTTGGCCAGGAAAACCACGGCTTCAAAGTGGCCCTGTCGCTGCTCGACAACGGCCGCATCGGTATCGGCGCTCAGGCGCTGGGTATTGCCGAAGCCGCTTATTCCGAAGCGCTCAAGTATTCCAAAGAGCGCAAGCAGTTCGGGCAGACACTGTCATCTTTTCAGGCGATCCAGTTCAAGCTGGCCGACATGGCCACCCAGATCGATGCCGCCCGCCTGATGGTGTACCGCGCCGCGACTCTCAAAGACGCCGAGGGCCGCTTTTCGCGCGAAATATCAATGGCCAAACTGTATGCTTCGGAAGCGGCTAATTTTGTCGCCAATGAGGCGGTGCAGATTCACGGCGGTTACGGCTACGTCAAGGAATACCCGGTCGAGCGGTATTTCCGTGATGCCCGCGTGACCGAAATCTATGAAGGAACGTCAGAGGCGCAGAGAATCGTCATCTCACGTGACCTTCTGAAGGATTGAGTATGGATTTTGATATTAAATATCGGGACTTCAGACAGGATGTGCGCGCCTTCTGCGAGGAGAAAGTCGCACCGCACGCCGCCGAGATCGACCGTGAGCAGAAATACTCGAAAGAAGTCCATGAGATCGTCAACAGCAAAGGCTGGTGGGGATGTCTCATCCCCAAAGATTACGGCGGTCTTGGTCTTTCGACCGTCGAGTATGCCATCATCGTCGAGGAACTCTCTCGTGTCTGCGGTTCGACCGGTTTGACTCATGCCGCCCACAACTCCCTCGGGACCTGCCCGATCATGATGTTCGGCACCGAGGAGCAGCGGCAGAAGTATCTGCCCAAGGCGGCCAAAGGCAGCCTGATTGCCTTCGGGCTGACCGAGCCCGAAGCGGGCTCCGATGCCGGCGGCACCAAGAGCAAGGCGGTTAAGAGCGGTGACAGCTACATTCTTAACGGTACCAAATGCTGGATCACCTCGGCTAATGTCTGCGACTATGCCATCGCCACCGCCCGCACTTCCGATGAAGGCGGCGTGCATGGGATATCATCGTTCGTCGTCGAGAAAGGTATGGAAGGTTTCACGGCCGGGAAGAAGGAGAACAAAATCGGCTGCCGCGGTTCCGACACCGCCTACATGCATTTCGATGATCTCAAGCTTCCGGCGTGGCATCTTCTCGGTGAAATCGGCAACGGTTTCAAGGAGTTCATGATCACTCTCGATGGCGGCCGCATTTCGATCGGCGCCATGGCGGTCGGGCTGGCCCAGGCCGCGTTCGAGGTGGCGGTCAAAGCTTCCGAGAGCCGGCTCGAGAACGGCAAGCCGATCTCGCGCCAGCAGTGGGCGCAGTTCAAACTGGCCGACATGGCCATGAAAGTCGAGACGTCCCGCCTGTTGATGTACAAAACCGCCTGGATGAAGGACAACAAGGTTCCCTTCACCAAATATTCGGCGATGTGCAAGCTGTATGCGTCCGAAGCCTGCCACTACAACACCTATCATGCCATTCAATTATGCGGCGCCGACGGCCTGACCGAGAAATACCCGGCCGAGCGTTATTTCCGGGACATGAAACTGACCGAGATAGGGGAGGGGACTTCTGAAATCCAGCGCATGGTGATCGCCCGCGAAGCCATCAGGGAGTTGCAGGCGAAGGTCAAATAGTATTTTTGTAAATTTAGAAATTAGTAGATAATAGTAAGGCAGGACCGCAATTCCCGATTTAATTGGGGATAAGCGATCCTGCCTGTTTATTAAAAGCACTAATTTTGCTTCTTTAATATTATAAATAAAATCCTTGACAATGTATTTTTCAAATATACTTTATACTATTATTGCCGATTCTAACTTAGCTTTTGGTGGGTCATATGAAAAATCTGGAGGAAATTAATCAATTTGGCGCCGTTGATGCCGACATGGATGACATTTTGCTCGAATGTTTTGAAGATCATGCGGCCTATCGGGAAATTTGCGATTTTTCAAAATTTCTAGTTATAGGTAGAAAAGGAAGTGGAAAAACAGCGATTTACAGAAAATTATTAAAGAGGCAAGATCATGACACTTTTGCCTTCGGTCATAATTTCACCGATTATCCGTGGCATTTGCATCAACGTTTGGCGGTAAATAGCATGCCCGAGCATGAAAAATATATTCACAGCTGGAAATACTTAATATATATATCGCTGTCAAAGATACTATTGAATTTTGACAATTCGCAACCATATTCGGATGACGCACAAGTTAATCTTGAAAAAGTAGAAAGATTTGTGATTGATTCCTATGGCACAAAAGACCCAGATGTTGTTCAAATATTTGGTAAATCAAAAAAATTAAGAATACACCCCACATTTAAAATAGAATGTGGGCCCTTAAAAGCCGGAATTTCATTGGAGAAATTTCCAATGGATGAATTACCAACAGTTTTTCAGGAGGTTAACAAAAATCTACAAAAATGCCTGATAAATGGCATGAATCCAGACAATAAATATTTTGTATGTTTTGATCAATTGGATTTAAATTTTGATCCGAAAGATAATGAGTATTCAAGTCGTCTAATTGGCCTATTACTTGCTGCAAGAGATATATTTACTGAAGCTAAACAAAATAATAAAAAACTTTCAATAGTAGTATTTCTTCGTGATGATATCTATTCTCATCTTCAATTTGAGGACAAAAATAAATTGACCCAGAATTTTATGACGGAGATTAAATGGGACGAAAGAGATAATTCGCCGACATTAAAAAAACTGATGGAAAACAGATTCAATAAATTATTATCAGATGAGAACGCTATAATATGGGATGATGTTTTCGATGAGTCAAAAGATATGTCGGGACATCAAAGTAAATATCAACATATTTTGGATAGGACATTTCTGCGTCCCAGAGATATAATTCTTTTTTGTAATATGGTCCTTAAGTCTTTTAAGAACAATAAAAAGATTGATGCAACGCGAATAGTGAATAGATTTGAAAATATTGACATAAATACGGCTAGAAATGACTATAGTAATTATCTCCTCAACGAATTAGATGATGAACTTCACAAACATATTGTTGACTATAAGATATATTTAGAAATATTTAAATCTATAGGCTATCTACAGTTTAATACTTCAGATTTCCTAACCGCTTACGAAAAGCGAAAAAACTTACTGCCGAATCAAATTCAACCGATTGATATCTTGAAGATATTATTTGAGTTTTCAATCGTAGGCTACTACAAGGTCGGTGGTAGTGGTTATGGTGGATCAGAATGGATTTATAGATATAAAGACCCCCGATCGCAGTTTGATGAAAGCTCTACAATTTATAGAGTTCACTTGGGTTTAATGGAAGCACTTGGTCTCAAAAGGTACTCTAAAACGACACAATAAAGTAATTTATTGCGCAGAGTTGATATCAATTTACCCTACTACAAAATAATTACGCGGGCGGTAGATGTCCACATCTGTCCAGACATTTATGCAATATCATCATCTTATTGCGGCGGCATCAGGGTAAAGCCCAACTGCTGATATAAATTGACCCTGTCGAAAAATACCCACTCTTCGATGATTTTCCCGTTTTGTATCTTATCAACTGCAATACCCGAAAATTTGACTGATTTGCCTGTCGCCGGAAGCGCACCCATCGGGCCGGTGTTGGTGCCTGTAAATGTCCACTCCCAGATTATCCTGTCACCTGAAATGAATGTATTGCCCATTTTTATTTTAAGGTCTGAAAACATGGCATGCGAATTATTATAGTAATCTTTCAGTGCCTTCAGTCCCATTAGCGGCTCCGGCGACCCGGGATCATGGATAATTACATCAGGGGCATATATTTCATCCAGAAGTTCAAGATTATAAGTATCGCGCGCTTCTTCATAGATGGCGGCCATTTTGGCGGCATCTGTATAATTAATACTAATTTCGGCTTTCTTCCCGCAACCGATAATTAATACGAGCATTAATACCGGAAGAAAACCCATACACAGTTTCGTGAATTTGATCGATGAATGCATTTGAACCTCCCTCTAAGTGAGTTATTTTGTTTTGTGGGCGGCAGATCCTTCCCTTCGAAGCTCAGGGCTTGCGAGACTCAGGAGGCCTGTCCACAGTTCTCCTGAGATTCGAAGGATCTGCCCTTCTTAAATAACGTTACTTTTTCCGGCCTTTCAATGTCTTCTCATCATACCCGTTAAAACAACCGTGACTATCTCCATCTCATGATGCGGATGCGTCGGAAACCCGGTACCGGGCTCGACCACATCATCGTTGAAAACCCGCAGCGCCCCGAATTGAATGTTATTCGGATCATAATAATCGGCAAATGAAAACAACCAGTAAGTTTTCAGCCACCCAAAATCCGAAAAATGTCGCTCTTTGGCCCGGATTATGTTAATCATATCGTCATCTCCATATTTGCTTATTTCCAACATTTACGCTATAACTTTAATAATCAACAATAATTCCTTTGTTGAGCAGACCGGTCCAAAACTCCCCGCTTCTTCGGGAAAAAATTCACAAAGTGGGGCATTTAACCTTGAATTTGCGCGCCCAATCCTATATATTTCGACCAGACGCTTCTTATAACCTTTTGATATTTCAGGAGGGTTTATGCCTTTTAATAAAGTCGATTATATCTGGATGAACGGTAAACTGGTTCCCTGGGATGACGCCAAAATCCATGTTCTCTCCCATGTAGTTCATTACGGTTCAGCGATTTTCGAGGGCCAGCGCGTTTATACGACGCCCCAGGGGCCGGCCGCCTTCCGTCACCAGGATCATGTCGATCGACTCTTCAATTCCGCCAAGATTTACCGGATGAAAATCCCGTTTACCAAGCAGCAGATTTATGATGCCGCGCTCGAGGTGGTCGCCGCCAACAACCTCAATGCCTGCTATATTCGCCCGATTGTATATCGGGGGTATGATACTCTCGGTGTCGATCCCACACCGTGCCCGATTGATGTGGCTATTGCCGCCTGGCCATGGGGTAAATATCTCGGACCGGAAGCGATGGAGAAGGGCGTAAAAGTCTGTGTCTCATCATGGCGAAGAAACGCTCCTGATACCATGCCGATGATGGCCAAGGCGGGCGCCAATTATATGGGCAGTCAGCTTATCAAACTCGAGGCGCTTTCCCGCGGCTATGTCGAGGGTATAGCTCTCGATACTTACGGCCATGTTTCCGAAGGCTCGGGCGAAAACGTCTTTCTTGTTTACAACGGCAAATTGATCACGCCGTCGCTGTCATCTTCGGTGCTGGCTGGCATCACGCGCGACACGGTCATGATCCTGGCCAAGGAATTTAATATTCCGGTCGTCGAGCAAAGCATTCCGCGCGAGATGCTTTATATTGCCGATGAAGTATTCTTTACCGGTTCCGCCGCGGAAATCTCACCGATTTCATTTATCGATGATATTCAGATCGGCGAAGGCCGCCGCGGGCCGATTACCGAAACACTCCAGACCCGTCTGTTTGACATTGTCGAAGGGCGCGCTGAAGACATCTATGGCTGGTTGACATACATCCCGAAGAAGAACAGCGTCCCGGCAAAATAAATGAGGGATAATATGACTATTGCCATCGGTTCGGATCATGCCGGATTTGAGTTGAAGGAACGAGTCAAGTCGATCCTGACTCAACTCGGCCATGGTGTCGTCGATTTCGGCACCGGGGGCAATGACTCGGTCGATTATACCGATTACGGCCTGCGCGTGGCCAGGGCGGTCGCCGGGGGAGAGGTTGACCGCGGTATTGCGGTCTGCTGGACCGGCAACGGTATGACCATCATCGCCAACAAGGTCAAAGGCATCCGCGCCACCCTTTGCCTGAACAAGGATATGGCCTATTATGCGCGGCTCCATAATGATTCCAATGTCCTGACCATGTCCCAGAAATACACCGACCTCAATGACGTGGAAGATATTCTAAAAACCTGGCTGGGGACTGAATTCGAGGGCGGCCGCCATGAACGGCGGCTGAATAAAATTAAAGACGCTGAAGAAAATTAATATATATTGCATATAATAAAAAGCGGGCCGCGCAGCGGTCTGCTTTAATAATGAAATTTAGACAGGTAAGAAGCTATGTCATATCTCAAACAAACCGACCCCGAAATATATGAAGCGATTCTCAAGGAAACCAACCGCGAATCGGACAAGCTGGAACTGATCGCCTCGGAGAACTTCGTTTCCGAAGCGGTCCTTGAAGCCGCCGGCGGGATCATGACCAACAAGTATGCCGAAGGATATCCCGGCAAAAGATATTACGGCGGCTGCGAATTTGTCGATATCGCCGAAGATCTCGCCCGCGAACGCGCCAAAAAGCTGTTCGGCTGTGAACATGCCAATGTGCAGCCGCATTCCGGCTCGCAGGCCAACATGGCGGTCTATTTCACCATTCTCGAACCTGGCGACAAAGTCATGGGGCTGGATCTCTCGCATGGCGGTCACCTGACGCACGGCCACCCCATCAATTTCTCCGGTAAATTGTTCCAGTTTCACGCCTATCAGGTGGAGAAGGATACCGAAGTTATCGACATGGACAAACTGATTGCGCTGGCCAAAGAAATCAAGCCAAAACTAATCGTCACCGGCGCTTCCGCTTACCCCCGCACCCTTGATTTCCCGCGCTTCCGCGAAGCGGCCGATGCTGTCGGCGCCTACCTGATGGTCGATATCGCCCATATCGCGGGCCTGATCGCAGCCAATCTGCATCCGTCGCCGATTCCCTATGCCGACTTCGTTACCACCACCACGCATAAGACCCTGCGCGGCCCTCGCGGCGGGATGGTTATGTGCAAAGAAAAATATGCCGCCGATCTCGACCGCACCGTTATGCCCGGCATTCAGGGCGGCCCGCTGATGCATATTATCGCCGCCAAAGCGGTTGCGCTCAAAGAAGCCATGACCGACGAATTCAAAAGCTACCAGAAGCGGATTCTCGATAACGCCCGAACCATGGCCGAAGAGCTGAAAGGCCGCGGCTATCACATCGTCTCCGGCGGCACCGATACGCATCTTTTCCTGATGTCGTTCCTTGACCGCGAATATTCCGGCAAAAAGGTTGAAAACACTCTCGATAAAGCCGGTATCACCGTCAATAAGAACACGGTGCCTTTCGACACCCGCAAGCCGTTTGTGACCTCCGGTATCCGTATCGGCACTCCGGCTTTGACCACCCGCGGTATGGGTATCAACGAGATGAAAACCATCGCCGATTTCATCGATCGCGCCATTATCAATATGAATGATGATGCCGCCCTGGAAAAAATCAGGCTGGAAGTGAAGTCGCTTTGTGATAAATTCCCGCTTTATTCGGAGAGAAAGAAATAATCTGAAGGTGTTGCTGATTATATGTGGGCTACAGACTTAAAAGGGTCATTTCGATTCGAAATGGCCTTTTTTGCATCAATTTGGCCATATCTGGTATTTTTGGCCTATGTCATTGGTTATAATATTCTATATGTCGGTTATGGATATAGCCTTGTGATGGATGAGGGTTATCTTCAATCAATGGCCGAAAGGATTTTGGACGGAGAAAAACCATATGTAGATTTCTATTTTCTAAGAACTCCCTTATCATTATATATCCAGGCCTTTCTAATGAGTATTTTTAAGGACGGTTATACTCTGCTTGGCGCCAGAATATTTCTGGTCATTCAATCTTCTCTGATGGTTATATTGACATCATTTTTATATAAGAGATTTTGCCGAGGGATAGAGTTGTTATTGTTGCTATTTCTATCCTACAATGTAATGACCATGCTTCTGGATTTCCCTTGGTACAGCTATGATGGCCTGTTTTTTGCGATTCTGTCTGTCCTCTTTTTTGACATAAAGAAGTACTATGTGGCAGGTCTTTTCGGATTTCTGGCTGGTATGGCAAAACAGAATTATTTTCTGCTGATTCCTTTGATATTATTAATAATAATTATTATAAAATTACTGCGCAAAGACATTGTTCTTCCGGGTTTTTGGGAAATGCTAAAGGTCATGGCGGGTTTGTTTATTCCGGTTGTATTGTTCGCCGGTTATTTATTCTTCACAGATTCACTTATGGCGTTTTATAACAATGTCCTTGTTCTTCCTCGGGTGTGCAGCGGTTACAGCCTCTATTTCTCAATATTCCAGGATAACGTAATTGCCCTTAAAGCTGCCTTTCCAATGATAGTGGCGGTTGTACTTCTTAACAATTCCAATTCGAAAAAGTGGCTCTTATATGCCATAGTCTTAATTCTATTCGGCATATATGGATTGGCAGTTATTGACAATACGAGGAATTTTATATTTTTTATAATATTCCTGACATATGCTGCAGCAACATTATACTACAGCAATTCTGCTGCGAACAAATATTATGCTAATTGTACCTCGTTTACTGCCTTTACGCCGTTAATTATTTATGCCATAGTTATTCAATATCTTGCCGGATTTAATTATGGCGGTT
The DNA here is from genome assembly GCA_002838945.1 of candidate division Zixibacteria bacterium HGW-Zixibacteria-1. Lineage (NCBI taxonomy): Bacteria > Pseudomonadati > Candidatus Zixiibacteriota > candidate division Zixibacteria bacterium HGW-Zixibacteria-1. The sequence continues at coordinate 56,010 of PGXB01000004.1, read as the reverse complement.
TGTTTTTTGCCAACGTAGGCGCGGGGTTTGCCTTGCCTGTTTCTTACCTGATTTTTCGTAATGTCACTATCCTCAAATTCGGTCGTACAACAGTATATGTGATATTTCTTATTATAACATTGTTAAGCATATATCATAAACATCAATTTGTTTATAAAGATCGCGGTCCGAAATACCTTAGCAGTCATTTTAATTGCAAGAAACTGGGCGGCATAAAATCGACCGAAGGAAACGTTCAATATGTCGATAGCATGGTTCAATTCATTGAGTCACATAGCATAAAAGGCGAGAATATCTTTGTCTATCCTGATTTTCCGGGAGTCTATTTTTTGACAAATCGAAGAAATCCATCGCCCATCGGTTGGTATTATAAACGCGAAATTAACGATGCAATGGTCGCCATGTCAGTTGAGATCATGAGCCAGAATAAACCTGAATTAATACTGACTTTCTCCGAGGTTATCCCGGAGCCAATTGAAAAATTCATTTCAGATTATTACGAGGAGATATCATTCGATCAAATGGCCAGAGCATATATAAAGAAGGAGTGAATATTTCATTGTGATTTGGACTCAATCGTTTCCAATAAAAAACCGCCAAGCCTCGTTATATCTGCGATATCGACATGATTATTATGGAAAAGTTTTGTCTTGACTAAAATGCATATAAATGCGAAAATCCTTATGAGGTAATTTATGCTAATCCAGTTTTCCATGTTCCCAGTCGGGAAAAAGGAGTCGGCTTCCGCCGAAGTTGCCAAAATCATAAATATTATCGATAAATCGGGCCTTTCCTATAAAACCTCCGCCATGTCCACCGTCGTGGAAGGGGAGTGGGAGGCAATAATGAAACTTATTAATAAATGTCGCCTGCAAATGCGCCGAAATAATAATAGGGTCTATATGGTCATGACCATGGATGACCGCAAGGGCGCCAAAAAACGCCTGACCGGTAAAGTGGAGTCGCTTGAAAGAAAACTGAAAAGAAAGATTAAAACATAAAGAGAGGTCGCTGTATGTCTGCTTTTAGAGTCGTTATGATTACCGTTCCCCCGGACAAAGCCGAGGATTTGGCCCAGAAAATGGTCGAAAGCAAACTGGCCGCCTGCGTAAATATTGTCGATACCGTCAAGTCCATTTATAACTGGAAAGGTGGACAGAAAAAAGATATCGAAAGCCTGCTCATCGCCAAAACCACCACCAAAAAAGTCGAACGGCTGATTAAATTTATCCGCGAGGCTCATTCCTATGAAATTCCTGAGGTTCTCGCCCTGACTGTGGCCGAGGGCAACCCCGATTATCTCGACTGGCTCGATAAGGAGACCAGCGAGTGAAATTCCGCAAAGTGAAAGACGGCTTCCTGGTTCGCCTCGAAAAGGGCGATAAAGTGGTCGCTTCACTGGCTGAATTCGTCAGACAGCAAAATATCCCATCCGGAATAATCAACGGCATCGGGGCCATTACCGATGCCACCCTGGGGATATTCGACATAGAACAAAAAGAATATTTCAAGAAAACGTTTAAAGATAACCTCGAAGTCGGTAACCTGACCGGAAATATATCCTGGGTCGAAACCACCGGCGAGCCGTTTGTGCATCTTCATGCGACCGTCTCGGAGCGATCCCTGTGCGCCTATACCGGACATCTCTATGAGGCCACCGTTTCAGTTACTATCGAATTATATATCAAGGTCTTCGAGGAAAAACTGTTCAGAAAACCGGATCCTGAAGTGGGGTTCAGCTTTTGGCAATTGTAAATACTAATTGCCCGACCATCACATTGACGACTGATTTCGGCCTGATCGACAACTATGCCGGAATCATCAAGGGGATAATATTATACCTGAACCCGTGTGCCCGTATAATCGACATTTCCAGTAATGCCCCGCCCTTTAATATCGAAGCGGGAAGCTACCTGCTCGAGACCTCATACCACAATTTCCCGCCCGGCACTATCCATCTCGGTATTATCGATCCCGGTGTCGGCTCCAGGCGCAAGTCCCTCGTCGTCGAAACCGAGGATCACTTTTTTGTCGGCCCCGATAACGGCCTGTTTTCGTTCCTGGGCCCAAAGCAGATCCGTAGAATCATTTCGCTAACGAAGAAAAAATATTTCCTGAAAGATGTGTCACCGACTTTTCACGGCCGGGATATTTTCGCCCCCATTGCCGCCTATCTGTCCTTGGGTGTCCAGCCCGATCGGTTCGGCCCCGAACTTGAATCTATTGTCCGGCCCAAACCCCTGAAGGCCAGGAAAACCGATATGGCTCTTGGGCGAATTATCTATATCGACCGCTTCGGCAATCTCGTGACCTCGCTGAAATCGCCCGATCTGCCCGCCGGCAGGATAAATGTCCACCTGAACGATCACAATATTGGATATGTCCGAACCACTTTCGGCTCGGTCAAAATCGGACAACCCGTCTGCTATATTAATTCCTTCGGTTATCTCGAAATAGCCGTCAATCAGGGCTCCGCCGCCGAATACTTCGATATCGACTACAAATCCGCCGCCAAAATTTTAATTGCGCCGGTTTGAACAGCTTATTAGATTGCCTCAATGAATATAAACAACAATCACAATCGGCCGTCATGGCACGAATACTTCATGCGAATCGCCCAGCTGGCCGCCACCCGCTCCACCTGCCTTCGCCGCCAGGTTGGAGCCGTCATTGTCAAAGACAAAAAGGTTCTCGCCACCGGCTACAATGGCTCCCCGTCCGGCCTTCGGCACTGCCTTGATATCGGCTGCATGCGCGAACAGATGGGCATTCCATCAGGTCAGCGTCATGAACTCTGCCGGGCCATCCATGCCGAGCAGAATGCCATCATCCAGGCCGCCACTTCGGGCGTCTCAGTCGCCGGCGGAATATTATATTCCACCACCTTTCCCTGTATTCTCTGCGCCAAGATTCTCATCAATGCCGGCATCAGGGAAATTTTCATAGGGGAGGGGTACCCCGATGATCTCTCGAAAGAAATGCTCGAGGAAGCCGGAGTGTCCATCAAGACGCTTATCGTCAACAACAAAGATATCAAAGTCGAGGGTCTGCCGCTGTGAAATGCCCCTTCTGCGGACATGAGGAGGACAAAGTCGTCGACTCCCGCTCGGCCCAGGACGGTCGTGCCGTGCGGCGACGCCGCGAATGTCTCAAATGCAAGGAGCGTTTTACTACCTACGAATATATCGAAAATGTCACCCTGACCGTCCTGAAATCCGACGGCCGACGAGAGCCTTTTGACCATGAAAAACTTCACCGCGGCATTAAGCTGGCCTGCAACAAGCGGCCGGTCTCGGTCAAGAAGATTGAAGCTATCGTCGATGAAATCGAGGCCCGTCTGCAGGAGCGCTCCAAGAGCGAAGTCACCAGCAAATATATCGGCGAACTGGTCATGGAGAAACTCCGCGAGATCGATGATATCGCCTATGTCCGTTTCGCCTCTGTCTATCGCAAATTCCAGGACAAAACCGAGTTTTTCGAAGAACTAAAAAAACTCCTCGGCTGAGCCTGTAATCCTTTCATTACCTGTTGGTTGAAAAATAAGTTGACTTATAGCGACTTGCGTTACTAATTCACTTTTACTATGACTGAAACCACGGACCCTGAAACCAAAAAGAGATTCGGCCGAAGCGACATGCCGTTTCTGGATCATGTCGAAGAGCTTCGCTGGCGCATAATCAAATCAATTCTGGCCGTCGCCGTCGTCGCCGGCGTCTCTTTCGTTTTTGCCGAGCATATTTTTAAGTTTATTGTTTTCCCACTGGGTGATATCAAACTCCATTTTACCGAAATCACCGGCTCTTTTTATGCCTATTTGAAAATATCGTTCTATACCGGCATCATCGGGGCCGCCCCGGTCATTCTATATCAAATCTGGCGTTTCGTGGCGCCGGGCCTTTATAGCAAAGAAAAATCAGCCGTCATTCCCTTTGTCTTTTTCGCTTCTATTTTGTTTCTCGGCGGCGCGGCCTTTTGTTTTTATGTTGTCCTGCCCTATGCCATCAAGTTTTTGGTCGGCTATGGCCAGGATGTCATGACGCCTATTATCACTGTCAACAGCTATGTTTCTTTCGCCGGGATGATGCTTCTGGCCTTCGGCCTGACCTTCGAACTTCCCGTCATCGGCTATTTCCTCGGCAAAATCGGCATTATCTCGGCGCGCACTCTCCGCAAGGGCCGCCCGTATGCGCTGGTCCTGATCCTGGTAGCGGCCGCTATTCTGACACCGACCCCCGATGTTTTCTCGCAATTATTATTGGCCGGCCCGATGTATTTTCTATATGAAATCACTATTATCCTGGTGCGCTACACCGGCCTTAGAAAAGATGAAAAATAGGTTGATTTGAGACCTCGCCTGGCTTTATATTCCGGCGGTCACAAGGATATTAATTACAAAACGCAGGATTTTTATTTATGAATTCTTTTATACTTTGGATAAAGGCCGCCCGGGCGCCGTTTTTTACCGGAACCATCATCCCGGTGCTGTTCGGCTCGACTTTGGCCTATTATGAAACCGGCCGCTTTCACTGGCTTCTGTTCTTCGTTACGCTGATCGGCGTTGTGGCGGCTCATGCCGCCGCCAACATGGCCAACGACTACTATGACCACAAAACCACCGATGATGACGTCAACCCGCATTTCACGCCGTTTTCGGGCGGGTCAAGGATGATTCAGGATCATATCCTGACACCGGGCGCCGTCCTGACCGCCGCCTTTATCTGCTGGGGCATAGCCCTTGCCGCCGGGATCTATCTCTTTTTCCATACGCCCGGCTACTGGGTGCTGATTCTGGCCGCGCTCGGCTTTATCGGAGGGTTTTTCTACACCGCCACCCGATTTGCCTTTTCATATAACCGGGTCGGGGAATTGTCCATTCTGGCCTGTTTTGGCATCCTGCCCATCATGGGCTCATATTTTGTCCAAACCGGCTCTTTCAGCTGGCTCTCTTTCTGGGCCTCGTTCCCGATCGGGTTCTTGATTACCGCCATTCTTTATGTTAACGAGTTTCCCGATTATGAGGCCGACAAATCGGTCGGCAAAAATCATCTGGTCGTTACGTTCGGTAAAAGCCGCGCACGCGCCGGGTATTATTTTCTCATTTTCGGCAACTATGCCGGGGTCGTGTTGCTGGTTATCTTTGCCGGATTGACCCCTTATGCGCTGGCAGCTTTGTTGTCATTGCCGATTGCCCTTAAAACCGTGCGCATTTTTGCCCGGGAATATCAAAATCTCAAAGAATTCATTCCGGCCCAGGCCGGAACCATTCAGATTCATTTTCTGGTCGGCCTGCTGATGTCGGTCGGCTGTATTATCGGGGCCGTGGTTTGACCGCGGACAAAAGACTTGACTTGACGGGACTTTCGAGATAAGTTTAGAAGACAACACAAGCATATAAGCGGGCGTAATTCAGCGGTAGAATGCAAGCTTCCCAAGCTTGACGTCGTGGGTTCGACCCCCATCGCCCGCTTTTTTTATTGGCCTCGAATATCCCCGAATAATCTTCATATCAGCCCAAGATAACAAATGGGCAATAAAGATTGGGTGCCCCATCCGCCTTGGCGGACTTTGGGTTGGATTTAAAACGGGTTATAAATCGGATTCGAGGAATATTATTTTTGTAATTAAAGCAATGAAAACAAGATTGATTGCCAGGACATGCGATCCCACAGCAAGCTGTGGGGCACCCGGGCCGCAAGTAATGGTGTGATCTTAAATCGGACTATATCAATCCGCTGTTTTTAAAATTATTTTTTTCGCCCGTTAATCTCGCACCAAGCAGTTCTTGCGGAGCAAGCCGGAGAAATTCAATAAAAGTATACTTAAAACAATTATAGGCAACTTCCCAATCCTTATTCCAATTTTTATTCTTTACATCTAATCCGCCTAAAGATAAATGCACAATTTCTTTGCTTATGCGCTTATTGATTCGTTTGATTTCAGACATGTTTCGATGCCGGACAGTGGATTTACGCCAAATTTTCACATCTTGAAAAAAGTCTTCTGCAATAATATCTTCATTGTATTTAGGCTTGCCGTAGAAAAAATGAAATAGATTTCTGATATGAGTTCCTATTGCCTCTATTAAAACATTTTGCACTGTTTCCCTTGTTTCAACACTATCGGCTGCAAATCTATCGTTTATTAATTGCAGCATATTAATACTATGAAAAAATGATACAACCTCATAATGTATATGCTCATCCATTGCAATTAGTTTAGCTTTGCAGGGTCTTTCCCGGATTTGCGGTATATTAATCTGGTTCCTAAATAAACGCCTTAAATCATTTACGACAATTTGTAGTCGCTTATGCATATATAGACCATAGTAATTATATTATATAAATAAGAATATATCTTTGTAACAATTTTGTTTAGGCCTTCTGGTATCAAACATTATCATTGTCTGACGTTAAACCAGTATCGTTGGCCTCTTTATTGATAGAAATATTTCTATCGCCGGCCGTTGCTGACTTATCGTTGTCTCTATTATAAGATTGTGCCAGCAGAATAAGACCGGTATATATTTCTCTTGCTTCTCTTCGACGATTACGAATCATCCCTTTTCTAATATGTAGTTTTATTAATAACCTGATTAGTATTACTGCTGAAATTGCCAATAATGCTCCATGTATGGGAAATCCTGAAAGGTCCCTGTCTACAGGAAAAATATAATAAATCCAGCGAGAATAGTCCCATGAGAATAAGATCAATAGAATTCCCCAATATGTTCCTGCAAATCCCAATATTCGAAAAGGCCATAGACAATTCCTTCGAAGTTGCCTTAGCGAATTCTGGCGCTCCGCGGCCGCGGCACATTCCGGAGCCATTCTCATTACAATTGATCGAGACATATAAAAATGCAAAGTAGACCATTCACGATTTGAATTTTTGCCAATATTGACTGAGGCTTGGTCTGGCAAAGGCATTAATTTATAGAAGGCTGATAATACCGCGGCTTTGAAATTTTCATTAGTTTCGTAGTTTTCCTTCTCAAAAATAAAGCATTCCCTCGGATCCTGTTCCCCCTTCTTTTCATAAATATTCCTCTCATAATTAAATGTGCAACTGGACAAAACAACTCCAAGAAGATATGCTAAAATTGCGGCGATCAAAAGAGTCCCAATGCCTGGATTTAAATTAGAAATTATATCAAACAATGGAGTCGGCAGCAAGATTATGACTATTGCCAATAGCGCCAATGTTCCGGGAACAAAATATGCCAGAAAGTCCTGAAGAGAAAAATTGAATGATGGAATATTCATTACTCAATCTCCTGATATTATTTGACTTATCCGATTGGATTACGCCAACAGTTTTACTTTATTAATCCAGAAAATATATCAAATGTTCTAAGAATAAGTCAAGAATATTTGACTGGGTAATTTAATACCAGGCCTGGCACAAACTCGAAATTCATTGAATAATAACACATTAAGGCGATTTTCCGTATCTTCAATATAGCGCTGAAATCGCCTAATTAATCCGATGCGTGCCATACACATGTACCCACACCTTTTCCCTTGGATTTGCCGCCCGAATCAATATATTACTTCCCATGAAAATCGCTGTGGTTGATAAAAACTCCCCGCTGTTCCGCTATGTCCGGCCCGGATATAACCTGCTTAAAGTCAACGGGGAAGAGGTAAAGGATAATCTCGACTTCATGTTCAAGTCGGCCGAGGAATCCTTGTTGCTTGAAATCGAGGATACCGGCGGCCTGATCCACCGTTTTGAACTCGAATGTCCGCCCGACCCGGGTCTGACTTTCGAGAATGACAAAATCTGCCGCTGTAAGAACAAATGCATCTTCTGTTTCGTGCACCAGCAGCCCAAGGGGATGCGCCGCTCGCTCTATGTCAAAGATGATGATTTCCGGCTCTCGTTCACGCACGGCAACTTTGTCTCATTTTCCAATATCGATGATAACGACATCCGGCGCATCGTCGAGCAACGGCTGTCGCCGCTCTATGTCTCGGTGCATGCCACCGAAGACGAATTAAGGCGGCATCTCTTCAACAACAAGAACCTTCCTCCGATCATGCCCCAACTGCGTCATCTGGCCGAGCATGGCATTATGTTTCATACGCAGGTTGTCGTCTGCCCCGGCATCAATGATGGCGCCCATCTCGATAAAACCATCAGCGATCTTTTTTCGCTTTACCCTTCGGTGCAGACTCTCGGTGTCGTGCCGGTCGGCCTGACCCGCTACCGCGAAAAACTTCCGCAATTAACGCCTTTCGACAAAATCAAAGCCGATGACATGATCGATTCCATTCATTCCAAACAGAAAGAATTTCTGAAACGGGAAGGAACACGGTTTGTCTTCGCCGCCGACGAATTCTATATTTTGGCCGGGCACGCCTTGCCGCGGCTGGCTGATTACGAAACCATGGAGCAATTCGAAAACGGGATCGGGATGATGCGCCTTTTTATCACCGATTTCAACCGGCGAAAAAGAAATATAAAGAATCTAACCCGAAAAAAGAAAGTCGCTGTCATGACCGGCGTCTCGGCCTATTCGGCTTTTAATAACAGCATAATAACCCCTTTGAAAAAAGAAGGTTTTATCATAGATTTATTCCCGGTCGAGAACCATTTCTGGGGAAAGAGTGTTACAGTCAGCGGGCTGTTGACCGGGAAAGATATCCTGGCACAGGTTAAAAGGACAGCGGGCAAATATGATATTGCTTTATTGCCCCCGAACTGCTTAAATAACGACATGCTTTTTCTGGATAATATCTCGCTCGAACAGTTCCGGAAGGAAGCGGGCATCAGGATTGAGGTTGGGGATTACAGTATGATCGACACATTAAAAGAGGTGCTGGCGTGAGTATTCCATTGGTGGCATTAATCGGACGGCCCAATGTCGGGAAATCGTCGCTGTTCAATCGCTTTCTGCGCAAACGGCTGGCCATTGTCGATGATACCCCCGGCGTCACCCGCGACCGGAACTACTCCCTGTGCGACTGGGCCGGGCGCGAATTTTACCTGATCGACACCGGCGGCATGATTCCCAACACCAAAACCGGCATCAGCCGGCTGGTTCTCGAGCAGTCCGAAACCGCCATCGATCAGGCCGATCTGATTGTCTTTATCGTTGACAGCCGAACCGGCCCCGATGAAGTCGATGAGCGTATCGCCGCCAAACTTCAAAAATCGGGCAAGAAAGTCCTTCTGGTGGCCAATAAGGCCGATAACGACATCCAGGAGTACGAGCGTTTCCAATTCCTGAGACTGGGTTTGGGCGAACCGATGGCCATCTCGGCCACGGTCGGGCGGAATATCGGCGAGACACTTGATCTTATTGTCGAAATGCTCCCATCGGTCGAAAACGAAAAGGATGAGTCCGAGGCGGTTCGAATTGCGGTTATCGGCAAGCCCAATGTCGGCAAGTCGATGCTTATTAATCGCCTGATCGGCGAGGAGCGGGTTATTGTCTCGCCCATTCCCGGGACCACCCGCGATGCCGTCGATACCCCGTTCGAGCTGGACGGGAAGAAGTATGTCCTGATCGACACCGCCGGTCTGAGGAAGAAAGCCAAGGTCAAGGAAGATATCGAGTATTTCACCACCCTGCGCACCCTGAAAGCCATCGAGAGCTGCCATGTGGCAATGGTCCTGGTCGATGCCTCACAGGGGCTGACCGTTCAGGACCTCAAAGTTATCGAGGATGCTGTCGAGGCCCGGAGGGCCATTGTCATGGTGGTCAACAAGTGGGATCTGATCGAAAAGGATGAACGCACCGCCGATATTTTTACCACGCAAATCCGTGAATTCGCCAAAACCATTTCATATCTGCCTATTATATATATCTCGGCCCTGACCGGCCAGCGGGTCCTTAAGACTATCTCGCTGGTCGATCATGTCTACGAAAACTGGCACATCGAAATTGCCACCCCTGAACTCAATAATTTTCTGGAGGAACTTACTCAAAAACAACCTCCGGCGGCCGTGCAGGGAAAATATATAAAGCTCTTTTATGTGACCCAGAGCGGTGTCCGCCCTCCGACTTTCATGTTTTTCTGCAATTATCCCGATCTTCTGCAGAAAAGCTACCTTCGTTTTATCGAGAATCAGTTCCGGGCGCGCTATGATTTTGAGGGCATCCCGGTCCGCTTTGTCTTCAAGAAAAGAAAATAAAAAAACGCGACCCTGTCAAAGCCGCGTCTTTCCAAAGAGACATAATTTTACTTTTTGAATCTTCGTCTTATACCGATCGCCGCTATTCCGGCGCCCAGCAGAATCAATGTGGCCGGCTCTGGAATCGCCGGGGTTCCGTTCCCTGTGCCATTATTTTTCGCCGGATCAGTAATCGTGCAACCGACATTCTCACTGTTCGCGGTGTAATCCCCGATCAGGTTCGAAGGTTGATTGGCGTTGTTCTTGGCGGTGTTCGGTGTCGATGGCGGAGACGCCTTGTGATCGACGGCCGACATCTGGGCGAATGAAATCGGTGCCAGTATAAGAATAACCAGCAACACTGAAAGTGTTATCTTCATATCATGTAATCCTCTCAAAAGTGTGTACTCTTGAACAAGAGGTTTGGGGTTTAGTTCCTATGAGTGGATTAAATCAATCCATGATATGAGAATAGTGCCACTCTGTGCAATTATTATACAGTTCAAAGTAAAAACGGGAGGCTGGTGCCCCCCGTTTTATTAAATGCCTTGCGAAATCGAATTATCCGACTATTTTCGATACCTTCTGTAAATGCCCAGGCCCATGCTTCCAAGAGTGAAAAGAACCAGGCTGGCAGGCTCGGGAATTCCGGGAGGAGGCGTTCCAGTAGCATCATGCGAGAAAGGTGCGAAATACTGGATGCTGCCGTCAGGATTAAGAGTATAGGCATCGAAATGCAGAAATGCCGTACCGGTGGCAGTAATTGTGAAGACCTTATATTCTCCCATCGCCTTGGAATTGGCCAGGTAACCTTGGGTTGACGGATCCCAGTAAGCAGGCTTCGGCTGAACATCGCCGACACCGCCGACCATGCCAAAATTGCCGGCATCGAATTCTGTAAACCAGGCTGGAAAAATACCATGCTTCGCCAGATCATCGCCCGGATCAAAAGCCGGGGCCGTCATGATCGGAGCATAACCGTAAATCCATTCATCGTATGTGGTACCGTTAACGTTTACCGAGGCCATACTATTAGGATCATCATTCTGGGCAAAATCCAGCGCCATGCTCACCTTTACGTTGGAAAGGGCTTCATTGGCCCCGATCACGTAAATGTCGAAAGTGCCGTCGGTTGACACCCAGCTTTCGGTAGCCGCGTCATAAGTGCCCCCGGCTATGAAAAGCTGGAGATTCGGGACCGCCTGCGATGAGCCAAAGGCCAGCAGAAGGATGGAGAAAATAAGAATCCAGATTTTTTTCATAGGCATTTCCTTTCTTAGGTATTGTTATTCATCAAATAAGTATGCATGTTCTATGCCGAATATTATGCCGCAATATATTTAATAATAGCCACTTACCCCTGAATAAAGATTCCGAAATCAGAAGCCAATAATAATGTCCGTCGCAATCTCGATTTGCGCTTGTAATCATCATCTAACCAACCACTTACGGCATACGGAAAAGGCAATTATTTTCGCCATTGGATACAATGATTTAAAATGATTCCTGCCAACCCCTAAAAAAATATTTTGTCGATGCCGAGAAAGCAGTGAAAGCAGGTCTTTAAGTAGATTATTTGTAATCATAATCGTAATGATTTGCAATATGCTGCAATAAATGATGCAAATACTTGCATATTTCTATGGCGGGCCTTGACTTTTCCATTTGCCCAAAATAATGGTTAATTAAGCGATCATTATGCCGATTAATCCCCTATGGCACAAGACATTTCAACCGAGTCAAGAATCTTCGAACTGGAAGATAGACTTGAAAAAACCAGGCTGAATCTTCACGACCTGGCAACTATGGGGGCTCTGATTACATCTTTACTGGAATTGGAGACCATTCTTTCCGTGGTTATGGAAATGTCGATAAGAATGGTCGATGGTGAAGTCGGGCTGCTGCAATTAAATGAGGGCGGCGAACTTGTCTCCAAAGTGATCTGGGGGGTCGATGACATTGTCGCCAGAAATATTTTCTGCGATGATGGCACCGATATCGCCACCTTTTGCTACAGCAAACAGCAGCCGGTTCTCATCCGGGAGTATAATCGTAAACTGGAATTCGGCCCCCATGTCAAAAGTGTTTTGGCACTCCCCATAAAATCGCGGGCCAAGTGCCATGGCATAATTATAATCATCAATAAGACGACCGACGAAGGGTTTCTGGATGAAGACAAACGGCATCTGGCCATGCTCATCAATTTCGCGGCGGTGGCTATCGACAACGCGCTTCTTCTCAAAGAATCGCTTTTGAAACAAAAAATCGATCAGGAACTGACCATTGCCCGACAGATCCAGGAAACCATTCTGCCCGACCTGCGCTCGGATATGAAGGGCGTCGACATCGGCACCATGTATCGTCCGGCCCGATCTGTCGGCGGCGATTTCTATGATATCATCCGTGTCGGCGAGCAGGATTTTGTCGTTGTCATCGGAGACGTTTCCAGCAAAGGGGTTCCGGCAGCTATGCTCATGGCGGCTTCGGCCGCGGTCATTCGCTCGGAGTTAATGAATTCGCCGGATATAAGCCCGTCAAAGCTGATGACCAATCTTAACAATGTCCTGTGTAACGGCGTCATCAAGAGCCACCATATGTTCGTGACTCTATTTATCGCCCGCGTGGACATGAAGGGAAGTAAGGCCTCATATTGCAATGCCGGACACCTTCCGCCTTTTTACTGGGATTCGCAAAAGCAGGAAATCAGGCTGCTGCATCCGGGTGGAACATTTGTCGGGCAATTCGCGGAAGCAAAATTCAAGGAAGGCGGAATTAACATTTCGCGCGGTGACAGACTTCTTGCCTTTACCGATGGAGTAACCGAAGCGGAAAATATTCATAAAGGTCAATTCGGTGTCGAGCGCCTTAAAAACGCATTTATCAAGGAAGGCGATCTGCCGGCGGCGGACTTCTGTAAAATGGTCCGCGACTGGGTCGATCGCTTTGCCGAGGGCACCGGTGATGAACCTTTTGATGATTTTACTTTACTGAATATCAAGTTCCTAAAGGGGGATCTATGATAATCAAATCATTTAAGTATGCTTCGGTTATTGAATCGGAAGGCCGCATGTATGAAGACATCAAAACGCTGCTGATGGAAAACAATATTTCCGGCAAGCTCCGCGGCAACGTTCTTCTTACTGTGTCCGAGGGGTTTACCAATGCCCTCACGCATGGCAACAATTTCGATAAAAGCAAATCCATTGAAATAACCATTGGTATTAATGATGCCGTTGTATCTGCCGATATTACTGATGAAGGCGACGGTAATGTGAAATCCATAAATAAAAGAAAACCCTCGGATTTAATGCAGGAAGGCGGCCGGGGAGTGGATTTGATGGAATCAATCGCCGACGACTTTAAAATGACCAGAGATAACGGGACCGGAGGTCTGCGGATTTCAATGACTTTCGAGAGAAATAAGTATAAAAACGTCAAAGATAATAAACGCAACCTGGAGGCAGTAATGGAGTTCAGCAGAAAAGACGAAGGCAATGTGGCAATAATTTCATTGTCCGGTCGTCTCGATCTTGGCACCGGCGGAAGACTTAAGGAAGAGGTCAAAAAGATCCTGGAGTCCGGCAAAACATCGGTGCATCTCAACCTTTCCGAAGTCGAGTTTGTCAACAGCTCCGGATTGGGCGCTTTGGTTTCGATCATGAAGGAAATCAGAATTTATCGCGGACGATTGACCCTGTCCAATCTTGAAGATTATGTACAGGAAATCTTCGATATTACCCAATTGTCCCATATTTTTGAGATTTTCACCTCCGAAGAAGAAGCGCTTAAATCATATCAGCCGGTGGAAGCCAGTTGAGGATTTCCTATCAAAGCCAATGTAAGGAGACGAAAAATTGAGCAAAAACAGCATTCTCGTCGTCGATGACGAATTGCTCATAAGAGATCTTTTGTATGATTTCTTTTCAGAAAAAGGGTGGCTCGTTTCCGTTCATGAATCCCCGGAACGTGCCCTCGAAACTCTGAGAAATCGGAATTTCGACATCGCCCTGGTTGATTTGAAGATGCCTGAAATCGACGGCATCGACTTTGTCAAAAGGATTCGGAATTTCAAGCCGTCGCTGCCGGTCGTCATCATGACGGCCTTCCCGAGCACCGAGACCGCCATCGAGGCCCTCCGCCTGAAGGTCAATGATTACATCATTAAACCATTCAATATTAACAAGCTGTTCAAAATATTGGATGAATTAATAATCGAGTCCAGACAAACCGAGGAAATTCGGACAGGGCATCTGGAAATATAAGCATACCCGGTTCTTTTATAAATCGGTATTTCCCATGATCCCATCGCGGATGGGAAAACGACAAATATCGACGATTCTCAGACCGTTCTTTAATTATAATAACAGATATCTTCACCTTGCCCCCTGCTGTCGTTCCTGATATATTACAGGTAAAATAACGCATGGGTAAGAGGCAAAATCAGCCTGCCGAAGGGGGCAAAAGTAATCAGTTTTTTGTTGAAATGGCGCCCCGGTCTGTTTAATATACATGGGCATATACAGGATTTATGGAAATGGATGAAAAAGAAACAATCGATGTTGATATTCAGGATGATATCGGCCGGTTCGCCGATTCATACTCTTCATTCAGCAAAATCATAAATAAAATTCAGCGGCAGTACCTGTCGCTCAGGGAAACCTATACGCGCCAGAGCGAAGAGCTCCAGGCGGTCAACAAAACACTGCAATCCCTGATGAAGGAAAACCGGGCCGTCACCGAATTTCTCAACAGCATCCTTAACTCACTGTCATCGGGAGTCATCGCCCTTGACACCTCCGGAAAAATATCGCACATGAACCCCGCCGCCCGTAAAATACTGGGCGTCAGCGAGGCGTCCTTTCATTCCGGAGATCTGGATTATGGCGATGTCATTCGGACCGTCGAGGATTCGCATTGTTCCGCTCTCGAGGCCATGCGGCGCGGCGTCAATGTGGATAATGAAGAGATAAAAATCAGGACCAGACATGAGACATACCTGACCCTTTCGGTATCGACCTCGCTCCTGAAAAACCGTGGCGGCGAGATTATCGGCGCCGTCGAATTATTCCAGGACGTATCCAAACTCAAAAGAATGGAAGAACAGATATCACAAATGAAGGTCCTGGCGTCGCTGGGGGAGATGGCCGCGTCGATCGCCCATGAGGTCCGCAACCCTCTCTCCGGAATCGGCGGCTTTGCCTCGCTGCTATCGCGCGACCTGGAAGGCGATCCCGATAAAAAAAGAATGGCCGACAAGATTGTCGAAGGTGTCAGCAGTATCAACAATACCATTCAAACCCTGCTCGATTTTGCCCGGCGCGAAAAGCTGGAGAAAAGCAATGTCGATCTTAACGGCTATCTGAACGATTTGCTTGATGAATTCGTGGAGATGAATGGTTTGCAGGATGCCGCCGACAGGATTGACCGCTGCCTGCAGCCGGAGGACTCGGTCTCCGTAGATCTGGACAGCCAGTTGTTCCGGCAGGTCATATTTAATTTTGTGAAAAACGGACTCGAGGCCTGCGGGGATGACGGTCTCGTCAAAGTAACGGCCCACCCGCTGCCTTTGGCCGAGGCCCAGAGAGAATATGGGGACAAGCTGCAGTTGTCGGGAACTGAAACCCTGGCCAAAATTATCATCGAAGACAACGGCTCCGGTATCAAAGAAAGCGATCTCAGAAAATTATTTTCACCTTTCTATTCCAATAAAGAAAACGGCATCGGGCTGGGCTTATCCATAGCCTGGAAAATTATCAAGGCTCACGGCGGTGATGTCGCCGCCGAAACACAGTTGGGCAAAGGGACCAAATTCTCAATTGTGCTGCCCGCACGAAAGGGTTAGCCGTGGAGACAAATTATGAAGATTAATATTCTGGTAGTCGACGATGAAAAACTGGCCAATGATTTTTTTGTCGAGGTCCTGACACGGGCCGGTTATGAAGTCGAATCGGTTTTTTCGGCCGAGGATGCGCTGGTGCGCTTGAACAATAAATCGTATGACCTCATGCTTTCCGATATTCGCATGAAAAATATGGATGGCATCCAGTTACTGCAAAAAGCCAGACAACTCCATCCCGAAATGATTGTCATCATGATTACCGCCTATGGTACCATCGAAAATGCCGTAAAAGCCATGAGACTGGGGGCCTATGATTATTTGCTTAAACCGGCCTCCCCGGATGCCCTTGAATTAGTCGTGGCCAAAGCGGTCGAGTTAATTACGCTCAAAAAAGAGAATTCCCAGTTGCGCTTGGATCTGGCCGCCCGCTACCAGAACATCGTCGGCAAATCGGCCAAAATGAAGCTGGTTTATGACCTGATTGAATCCACCGCCAGCGCCCGTTCGACCGCCCTGATTACCGGTGAATCCGGAACCGGTAAGGAACTGGTCGCCCGCGCCATGCACTATGCTTCCGACCGCTGCGAAAAGCCCTTCGTCTCGCTCAACTGCGCCGCCCTGCCGGAGAATCTGGTTGAAGCCGAACTTTTCGGTTACGAAAAGGGCGCCTTTACCGGGGCCGTCCGCCAGCATAAGGGGCGCTTCGAGATGGCCGATGGCGGCACTTTACTGCTTGATGAAATCTCCGAAATGCCGCTTGGTCTTCAGGCTAAGTTGTTGCGGGTCCTGCAGGAAAAGGTGATCGAGAGAATCGGTTCCGGAATACCCTTTTCTGTCGATGTCCGCATTATTGCCACTTCCAACCGCAATCTGAAGGAGTTTATCAAAGAAGGGAAATTCCGTGATGACCTGTTCTATCGCCTGAATGTCATCCCGATTCATATCGTGCCGTTGCGCGAAAGGCTGGAGGATATTCCACTCCTGATGAATCATTTTATCGATAAATACAATGTCGAAAATAGGAAAAATGTCGAAGGGGTCGATGAATCGGTCATGCGGCTGCTGATGAAATACCATTGGCCCGGAAACGTCCGCGAACTGGAAAACTATATTGAACGGGCGGTCGTGACGGCATCTTCGAAGATTTTGACGGCTAATGACTTCCCGCACGATCTGGCCCTCGGCAAACTGGCCGATGAGGTCCCCGGCGTGGGGGTCGGAATGACACTGGCCGAAGGCGAGAAATTCCTGATTCTCAAGACTCTTGAGAAATTCAGCGGCAATAAGACCAAGGCTGCAGAAACCTTGAATATAACCACTCGAACCATCAGGAATAAATTGACTGAATATAATATCGAAACCGAGGACTGATTCGCCGTCGATTTAGCTAAATTTCACCAATTCCTGCTTTCATCACTTCAAAAACCGGCGTAAATGCCGATATTCCTATTGATTGTCAATATTTTGGGGCAGCCGGGTTCTGCCCGTATTGGCTGAAAAATAGGTATTTTATGGATATAACTACAATTGGCGGATTGATTCTGGGCGTCGGTGCGATCCTCGTTTCATTCATTATGGAAGGCGGGCATCTCAGCGCTATTGTCCAGCCGCCGGCAATGCTGATCGTTATCGGCGGTACTCTCGGCGCTTCGGTCGTAACTACCTCGCTGAAAACGCTGACCAGCGTCCCCACCTATCTTCGCCTGGCCTTTACCGGCCAGAGCCCTAACCCACTGCTGACGATTGACACCATCGTCAGGCTGTCGGAGAAGGCCCGTAAAGAGGGAATCCTTGGGCTCGAAAATGATATGCATAGAATCCGTGATCCCTTTTTCAAAAAAGCGGTTCAGCTCCTGATAGACGGTACCGAGGGTTCCGTTTTGAAGGGCATATTGGAAACTGAAATCGCCTATATCGAGGACCGCCACAAAAAGGGAATACTCTTTTTTCAAAAAATGGGTGGTTTCTCGCCGACGCTGGGTATTATCGGTACGGTGCTCGGCCTTATTCATACACTGGGCAGCACCAGCGATGCCGAACGAATGGCCACCGCCATTGCCGGAGCCTTTATTGCCACTCTATGGGGAGTCGCCCTGGCCAATCTTTGTTATCTTCCGCTCAGCGACAAACTAAAGCTGCGGCACGAGGAGGAACTGGCCAATCTCGATCTAATCACCGAGGGAGTCATATCCATTCAGTCGGGTGATAATCCCCGGGTTGTTAAGACAAAATTACTTTCGTTCATATCTCCACACATGCGTGATTTCGAGTAAGCAATGATGGCTCGACGTAAAAGAAACGATGACCATGAAAACCTGGAGCGCTGGCTTCTGACCTATGCCGACCTGATAACGCTGCTTCTGGCCTTCTTTATTGTCATGTATTCGATGTCCCAGGTGGATGCCAAAAAATTCGGCAAAATGTCGCGCGCCCTCTCCGGCGCCTTGAAGGGTGGCAGCATGGCCATCAAGCGCGGCACCGATATCGGTCTCACCGACGGCAAGGGCGTGATGGAAGTGGGACATCTGATGTCGATCGGCAAGATGATCGAGGAGAATCTCAACAAACCGGGCGAGGACAAGCCGGTCAGTACCGAAATGAGCGAGCGCGGTCTGGTCATACATATCGTCGAATCGGCGCTGTTCAAGCAGGGCTTATCCGAACTCGAACCAAAGGCAAAATCGGTGCTTGAAACCGTATCCCAATATTTGCATGGCATAGATAATCATATCCGGGTCGAGGGCCATACCGACAATATTCCCATCAATACCGTAAAATATCCCTCGAACTGGGAATTATCGTCGGCCCGCGCCACCGAGGTGGTCAGATATTTCATTGAAAATAATGTCGTCGGTCCCAGCGAGATTTCGGCTCTTGGTTACGGCGAATACCGCCCGATGCGCCCCAATAACTCAATTGAAAACAGAGCCCAAAACCGGCGTGTCGATATTGTCATCCTGACCATGGAAATGACACATGCCGAACCTAACTCCGAGTTTTACAATCCATAAATGCACTTCTGGAAAAGTCTTCTCTAAGACAAGGGACATTTTTTCCCGGCCGGGCTTCTGTCAGGAATCCCGGCCGAACTGTAAGTCATTATAAATAAATCAGATAGAGTGATATTTCTTTTTTGGCATTGGCCTTGCTTAACGTCAAAGCGGGTAATGCTATGTCGAATATTATACAAAAAGCGGTGATTGACAAAAGCGGGATTCCGCTGTATAAGCAGTTTCTTAATCTATCCTCTTTAAGACAAAAACTTATCGCCGGAAATCTTTCCAATGTCTCGACACCCAAATACCAGAGCAAGGATATTGATTTTCACGCCGAATTAAAAAAGGCCATCGGTGGTGATAATCATATCCAGGCCAAATTAACCCATCCGGCCCATATACCGGTCGGAAGAACCCGCGATTCCGAGCCTGAAATAATCGTCGACAAAAGCGCCGAATCCAATGGCGTCAATAACGTTGATGTCGATAAGGAAGTGGCCAATCTGGCCATGAACCAGATCACTTTCACGGTCGGAGCCAAACTTATGGCCAAGAAATTTGCGGGATTGAGTAACGCCATAAAAAGCAAATAGCATAAAGGTATAATATTATGTCCGGAATCTTTACAGCCATCGAAACCTCGGCCACCGGCCTGACTCTTCAGCGCCGGAAGATGGATGTGGTCGCGAAAAACATCGCCAATGCCGAAACGACCGAAACTAAAAGTGGCGGCCCCTACCGCCGTCAGAGAGTGGTCGTATCGGAAAATCCGGAAAATGTCCCGTTTAAGACTCATATGGTTCATGCCGGGGCCAAACTGGCCCGGACCCATGCCAATCATATCGGCGGAAGATTGAAACCATCGATAAAGGAGACCGAAGTCTCCCGGGTTGACGGCGAAGTGATCCAGGATCCGGCTTCAGATTATCGCCTCATATATGATCCCAGCCATCCCGACGCCAACGAGGAAGGTTTCGTCCGGATGCCGGACATCGAAATAGTCAATGAAATGGTCGATATGATGGCCGCCACGCGGGCCTATGAGGCCAACACGATGGCCATCTCGGCCGCCAAGGAAATGGCTAAAAACGCTCTTGATATATAGGATATGGAGAAATAAAACATGAAAATCAATCCCATTGGAATCGACAGTTATCGCCAGGCGATGGAACGGCCCCAGGTCGAAAAACGCCCGGATGCCGATAACAAACCGCAGGTCAACCAAAGCGAGCGCGTCAATATCACCGACCGGACCGACCGCGTCGGCTCGAAACTGGCCGTCCGCCTTAAACCCGGCACCTTTGTTGACATGCTCTCGACCGAGGAAAAGAAAGCGGTCGAACTGGCCTTCGAAAAATATGCCGGAGCCGGGCGTACCTACGCCAAAAACGGCGCCAATGAAACCGTCCGGGCAGGAAGTCTGGTGGATGTAAAATTATGAGCGCCAACGTTGGACAGATCAATCGGGTCGTTCCCGGTCTCGCCAATCAACTGCAGAAAAGCCAGCAGCTTGACGGGGCCGATAAGGCCAATTTTACCGACCTGTTCAATAATTTTCTGAACTCGGTCAATGATCTGCAATTCGACTCCGCCAAGGCCCAGGAGCTACTGGCCAGCGGCGATGCCGCCGACTTGCATCAGGTGATGATTGCGGCCGAAGAAGCCGGAATTGCCATGGATCTGCTGCTCGAGATTCGCAATAAACTGGTTGATGCATATAAAACGATAATGCAAATGCCGATGTAGGATTGTCGGCGATGCCATAGGATTTGGCAAAACAACTAAATAGGATTTGCAATGGAATATTTCAAACATCTGTTTACGAATATCTCCAATTTTGTACGAGCTATGTCGCCCAGTCAGGCGATTATGCTTATTGGTATCACCGCCGGAATAATTGTTGGCGCTGTTGTTATGACCGGATGGGTCAGCAGCATCAGCTATGCCACTCTATACTCCGGCCTGGAACCGTCCGAAGCAGGTGAAATCACCGAATATCTGACCGAACAGAATATTCCATACCAGCTCGCGGACGGCGGCAAGACCGTTTCGGTCCCATCGGGTGATGTGTACAAAGTAAGAATCTCCCTGGCTTCACAGGGACTGCCGCGATCCGGCAATATCGGTTATTCGATCTTCGATCAATCCAATCTCGGCATGACCGAATTTCTGCAGAATCTCAACTTCCGCCGTGCCCTCGAGGGCGAATTAATGCGGACGATCATGCAGTTATCCGATGTCCAGGCCGCCCGGGTGCATATCGTAATGCCCAAGGATCGCCTTTTTGCCCGGGATCAGAAGGAAGCCACCGCCTCGATTGTCCTGAAACTGAAAACCCCCGCCGGCCTGAGCAAATCGCAACTGGCCGGTATCACCCATCTGGTGGCCGCCTCGGTCGAAGGATTGAAATCGGAAAACATCTCCATCGTCGATTACAACGGCAACCTGCTGACCAATATGAACGATTCCGAGCCGCTTGCAGGATTGTCCACTTCGCAACTGGAAGTCCGCAAGAATGTCGAAAACTATCTCGAAAAAAAGGCGCAGTCGATGCTCGACGGCGTCATCGGCAACGGAAAATCAATCGTCCGCGTGACCGCCGAACTCGATTTCAAACAGGTTGAAACAACCTCGGAACTGTACGACCCCAATTCAACCGTCGTCCGCAGCGAGGAAAAAACCGAAGAAACCAAAACGGTTGCCGACAAAACCGAAGAAGTCAATGAAAGCACCGATGACAGTCGTATCGAAACTTCGATTACGAATTACGAAATAAACAAGACGGTCGAGCATATTATCAACTCGGTCGGTAATATCACAAGATTATCGGTGGCGCTGCTGATCGACGGCGTTTATACGCCCGCTGAAGGCGCCGGCGGAACCGGAACCACTGAGCTGGTTTATCAGCCCCGCCCCCAGGAAGACATCGACCGCATCGCTTCGATCGTCAAGAATGCCGTCGGATTTGATTCCGAACGCAATGACCAGATCGAAGTCATGAATATCGCCTTCGATAATACCTCGATGCAATTCGAGCAGGATAAGCTCGATCAGATCTATCAGCAGGAATTTTATTACGATATCGCCCGGAAACTCGGGATTGTCGTCCTGGTGATACTGGCTTTTCTGTACTTACGAAAAAAAGCCAAAAAGTTTTTTACATCATTGGGCCAAATTGTCCCGATCGCCTCCGGCGCCCGGACCGTCTCCGGGAGCAGCGCCGGCGAAACCTCGGAGCGCGTGGTTCCTATCGTAGAGCCTGAAAAGCGAAAACCCAAGCTTATAGACCAGATGCATACTGTCGTCAAGGATCGCCCCGAGGAACTGGCCAAAGTCATTAAGACCATGATGATTGACGAGGTGTAACCGTGAAATACGAAGAACTAAATTCATTGCAAAAAGCCGCCATCGCCCTGGTCGCTTTCGGGACCGAAGTCGCGGCCCTGGTATTGCGCGGACTCTCGGACTCGGAAGTCGAAAAAGTCACGATCGAAATCGCCAATCTCGGTGATGTTCCCTCCGATATCGAGGAGAAGGTCATTGATGAATGTTACCAGATTTTCATGGCCCGCCAGTACATTTCACAGGGCGGCATTGATTTTGCCAAGGAAATTCTCGAGAAAGCGGTCGGCGCCAAAAAGGCCCAGGAAATTCTGGCCCGGCTCGAATCATCCTTCCGGACTTCCGGATTCAATTTGTTGAAAAACATCGATGCCCGTCAATTGGTCAGCTTCCTTCAGAACGAACATCCGCAGACCATTGCCCTGATATTGTCCCAGTTGACATCCCATCAGGCGGCCGGCGTTCTATCAGAACTTCCGCCCGAGCTCCAGTCCGAAGTTGCCCTGCGGATTGCCACGATGGAAAAAATATCACCGGAAGTTCTCAAGGAAATTGAATCGACCCTAGAAGGACACTTCGATACCTCCCACTCCGGCGACCTGTCCGTCTCCGGCGGCGCCAAAACCATGGCCGAGATCCTTAACCTGATCGAAAGCTCGGCTGAGAAAAATATTCTTCAGTCCATTGAAGCCGATGACTCCGATCTGGCCAGTGAAATAAAAAATATGATGTTTGTTTTCGATGACCTGGTGCTTCTCGACGACCGCTCGATTCAGCGGCTGCTGAAGGAGGTCGAAACCAAGGATCTCTCGATTGCTCTCAAGGCCGCTTCGGAAGAGGTTCGCTCCAAGATATATTCCAACGTCTCAGAACGTGTCGCTGTCATGATCAAGGAAGAGATGGAGTTCATGGGGCCGATGAGGCTTTCGGACGTCGAGGCGGCGCAGCAGCGCATTGTCGAGGCGATCCGCCATCTCGAGGAAGAGGGACAGGTGATCATCTCCGGCCGCGGCGGCAAGGAGGATGTTATTGTCTAGGCTGTACCATGCCTCTGTCGGCGATGAAAAAGTGGTCATCGGCGAGTATCGCGCCGATATCGAGGCCGACCGGGCCGCCGAAAAAAAACTGGCCACCGTCTATCTGGGCATCAATGTCGTCACCACGGTCGAAGGCAAGAAAATGATTCCTATTCAGGAACTGCTTAAGATAGACAAACAACTGGTCACGGAAAGGCAACAGGCATATAACCAGGGTTTCAACGACGGGCATGAAAAGGGTCTGGCTATCGGCCACCAGGAAGCCAAAAAAGTCATCGATAATTTTGCCGGACTGATAAAGGATGCCGTCTCTCAGCGGGAAGTGCTTTATGAAGAGGCCCACCGGAAAATTCTTGAGCTGGTCCTGAAAATCGCCCGCAAAGTCACTTTTGATGCCGCCCGTATCGATCCCGATGTCACTGCCGGAATTATATCGGGCACCATTGAAAAACTGGTCGACAAATCAAAAATTAAAATCAAGGTCCGGCCCGAGCATTTGCCCATGATAGAACAGCAAATAGAGCGTTTTATGGGTGAGTCCACCGCCATCAAGGAAATTACCATCGAACCCGATTCGCGTGTCAGGTATGGCGGCTGCTTTATCGAAACTCCTACCGGCGATATCGATGCCCGTGTCGAATCGCAGCTTGACATCATCACCGAAGAGATCGGAACTTTAGGGGTTCATTCGTGAAAAAGATACCGTATGATCTCTATGCCGACCGTATCGATCAGGCCGGCACCATCAAACATTCCGGTCGCGTGGCCCAGATAATCGGTCTTATAATCGAATCAATCGGGCCGGCGCTTTCGATCGGCGATCTCTGCTACATCGAGAATCCCGAGAGCGGAGAAAAAATCAAGGCCGAAGTCGTCGGCTTTCGTGATAATCGTATCCTCCTGATGCCTTTTGGATCGGTCTCGGGAATAACTCCCGGTTCGATCGTCATATCCACCGGCGAGCGGCTCAGGGTTCCCGTCGGCGAGCATCTGATAGGGCGCATCCTGAACGGCCTGGGTCAGCCTATCGACGGCAAAGGGCCGTTGTTGTGCACCAAATATCGGGCCATCGATACCGCCCCCATTCATGCTCTCAAACGCCGTCGAATCTCACAGCCGATGCTTACCGGCATAAAAGGAATCGATCTCATGGCTACCTGCGGACAGGGTCAGCGTATGGGTATTTTCGCCGGATCGGGCGTCGGCAAATCGGTCCTGCTGGGCATGATCAGTCGCGGATCAACCGCCGATGTCAATGTTATTGCACTGGTCGGCGAACGGGGGAGAGAGGTGCGCGAATTTATCGAAAAAGATCTTGGTCCGGAAGGATTAAAAAATTCCATTGTGGTGGCCGTTACTTCGGACCAGCCGTCACTGATAAGAATCAAGGGCGCCTTCGTCGCTACGGCTATTGCCGAACATTTTCGCGACCAGGGGAAGAATGTCATGTTGTTGATGGACTCCCTGACGCGTATCGCCATTGCCCAGCGCGAAATCGGCCTGGCCGTCGGCGAACCCCCCGCTACCAAGGGTTACACCCCGTCGGTTTTCGCCATTATGCCGCGCCTGCTGGAGCGGGCGGGGACCAATGAAAAGGGATCCATCACCGGTTTATATACCGTTCTCGTCGATGGTGATGATTTCAATGAGCCGATATCGGATGCCGTCCGGTCTATTCTCGACGGGCATATCTCTCTTTCAAGAAAACTGGCTTCATTGAACCAATATCCGGCCATCGATATTCTCGATTCCATCAGCCGCCTGATGGTCGATGTCTGCGACAAAAAACATCTTGAACTGGCGGGAAAGGTCCGCCAGGCAATAGCCACCTACCGCGAAGCCGAGGACCTGATCAATATCGGCGCTTATGCCAAAGGCAAATCGGCCAAAATTGACTATGCTATCTCCAAAATTGATGCCATTAATCAATGCTTCCGTCAGGAAATTCATGCCCGATGCCGCTTCGAAGATGCGCTGGCCGAACTGTCGGCCATAATGGATTCCGACGGCAGCGAAACAGGTTCCCATGAAAAAGTTTCGGTTTCGACTGGAGCGGCTGCTTCAGCTTAAGGCGCATATCGAAAAAGAAAAGCAGAAGACGCTTGGACGCGCCGCTCAAAAAGTTATCGAGAAAGAATCCGAACTCCGCGGACTGGATAATACCCGTCGCGATATTCAAAGTTCGCAGCGTCATAAATTAAACGGCGCCGTGAATATCGCAAATCTTTCCGTTTACTCGCGCTATTATGTCCTCTTGAAGAAAAAAGAAATGGGGGGGAAGGAACTGCTGAAGGCATATCTTAAAGATCAGGAAAAAAGACGTCTCGAACTGGTCGAAGCCACCAAAGAAAAAAAGATCTACGAAAAATTGAAAGAACGCAAATTCGATATATATCGCAGGGAAGTGGGATTGGCCACGCAAAAGGAGCAGGACGAGATTGCTTCCCAGACTTTATTACATAAAAAAAGAAGCTCCCGAAAATTATCGGGAGCCTCCGGATGATACGATGTAACATCGTACTTGACCTTATTTCATTAAGGTCATCTTTAGGCTCTGGCGAAATTCACCGGCTTCCAACCGGTAAAAATAAACACCCGACGCCAGAATTTGATATTGGTCACCTCTTCCGTCAAAGATTACCTCGTGCGTTCCGGCCGGCAGATAATCATCCACCAGCGTCCTCACTTTTTGTCCTAATATATTAAACACATCCAATTGCACTTCAGATGCCCGGGGCAGGTCAAAAGATATACGCGTGGCCGGGTTAAAGGGATTGGGGACATTCTGTCCCAGGGCGAAACTGGTCGGCAGGACCTCGGTTTGTATATCCTCCAGGTCGGTCGGCCATTTTATCTCCACCTGGCCGGCAGTAAAGTACGGGGTAAAGGATGCATTGCCATCGTTTTCGGTTAAAATAAACTCTGTCGATTGAACATCCAGGTAGGTGGCGGAATCAATCGTTACGATACCTTCATCCGCACTCGGGTCGATATTGAAGAGAATTCTTGCCAGAGAACCGCTTCCCGGGGGCAATGGCGTGGATTCATCAAAAATCAGACTGATCAGTAATTGTTGTCCGTTAATGGCCGCCTGCTTGGTGTATGCGATATCACCGCGCGTGCCCGTGAAGGAGGTTGAGCTGTAGATCAGATCGGTCGATGATACTTGGAGCGCCAGATTGATCGAAGAAATATTTTCTACATTATAAGCATTGACATTTACTGCCACACTTTGTCCCGGAATGCCAACTACTTTATCCACCCAGATCGAGTCCGGGCTCGGCGGCGCAACCGGAATAGTCACTTCACCCGGAATAAAATTAGGAGTAATAAATTCCGATGGGGATAATAATAGCATGGTTATTTTATCTCCCCCGATCACCTTTGGCCACACCGCATTTTCTATTGGTACGGTCAAACCGCCCGCAGCCGGCATGGCTGTAAAATGCAGGTTACCGAGAAGATTTTCGCCGGGAGGAATGGAGTCCGAAACAACATCAGGTATGAAAGCAAAATTCATCAGGTTGGCGGAGTCGACAAACTCGGATACAAAAGGTGATTCGAAACTTTCAAGCAGCCCGCCCTGAAGAGAGAAGGAATCTATGATAAGGTTCTCCGGCTGATAGCCAAGGACAATTTCCAGGCCAAACAAATATTCATCATTGGTGAGATATATCGGCACGGTGCAACTGCGGCCGGGCAAGCATGAGGCCGAACCGATACGCAAAGTATCGGGAACACCGGGATCAGTCATACCAAGTGCAATAACCGGTACAAACAACATTAATAAAGCGATTTTCGCAACTTTCATAATAAACTTCCTTTGGTGCATCGTCATAAACAGCAAAAGCGATGCGAAAGCTTTATTTTTTTCCTGCCTGATTCAAAAATTCACCCAGCGTGCAGTAACCCAATAAGTAACAACGACTAACTTATTAATAATATACTCCTTTCGCCTTTTTTCCGCAAGCGAAAAATAGACCCGGCGGGTTATTGTGAAACCACTTGCAGGTCAGGGTGCGAAATCACACAGCATTTTTCGCTTTTGAAGCAGGGGTGGCCGAAACAAGTCATGTCATATTAATGAGCACGGAACCCGCTACCCGGGATATCCGGAAATATTTTCCGCAAATACCCCCATCGCCGCCTGGTCAGAAATTTTGACCGCAGTTATATATTGTTGTCATATAAGGACATAGCAGCACAATTTCCCTTCTGTACAATTTAGGCACAACCCTTGCTTAGAAAAACATCGGAGTGCTATAACTATGATTAAAGGATTATATCGTTCAGCATCGGCGATGATCCCGCGCATCAAGCAGCAGGATACCATCGCCAATAACCTGGCCAACGCCTCATCACCCGGCTTCAAGCGCGACATGGTTTTCACCAAGGAACTGTCGCGGGCGCAGATTAAAACCATTCCGCGCCAGACAGACTGGCAGACCCCGATGATCGACCAGGTCTATACCCGGTTCGAGCAGGGCAGTCTTGACCGGACCGGAAATCCGCTCGATCTGGCGCTGGAAGGCACCGGCTTTTTCGTTTTCCAGAACGCCGACGGCGAAAATGTGCTGTCGCGCGCCGGAAATCTCACGGTCAGTACCGAGGGCTTTCTGGTCGATTCCGAAGGCAAACGGCTTTTGAGCGACGGCGGGCCGATCAATGTCTCCGGCGGGGAAGTGTCGGTTTCCGAATCGGGTCAGGTGCAGGTCAATGGCTCCGATGTCGCCAATATCCAGGTCGTCGATGTGCCGGATAAGACTAAACTTCAGAAAACCGGAGACGGCGATTTTCGCGTTCCGGATAATCAGGAAATAATACAAGCGGTAAAATATGCCGTCCGACAGGGCTATCTCGAAGCCTCCAATGTCAATGTTGTTAAAGAAATGGTCGATATGATCATTTCCTATCGCAACTTCGAGGCCGATGCCAAAGCCATTCAGGCCCAGGATGATTCATTGGAGAAACTGCTCAATAATGTCGGACGGGTCAGATAGAAAACCAGGTAATGGAGTATAAGCCATGTTAAAAGCAATGCGATCCGCAGTCTCGGGAATGTCGGCCCAGCAGCTTAATGTGGACAATATCGCCAACAATTTGTCCAACGTTAACACCACCGGTTTCAAGCGGAGCCGGGTCGAGTTCCAGGATGTGCTGTATCAAAACTTTCGTGAAGCCGGCACCGCTACCGCTGTCGGTACCAGTGTCCCGGTTAATCTTGACGTCGGCTACGGCACCAGGCCGGTGGCCACCGTCAGGGAATTCTCGGTCGGCGATTTTCAAAACACCGGCAACGCCCTCGATCTTGCCATTTCAGGACAGGGCTTCTTTCAAATTCAGATGCCGGACGGCACCGTCTCATACACCCGTGACGGCGCTTTCAAAATCTCCGCCGACGGCCAGATTGTCAATTCCGATGGATTCTATCTCTATCCCAATGTGACCATACCGGAAGATGCTTCGTCGCTCTCGGTTTCGATTGACGGCGATGTTTCGGTTCTTCTGGTGGGTGGCGAGGAGCCGCAGTCAATCGGCCAGTTCGAACTGGCAAGGTTCATCAATCCGGCCGGACTTTCCGCCGTCGGACACAACCTGTATAATCAAACCTCCGCCTCGGGCGCCCCGATTCTGGGAACACCGACGCAGGAAGGCCTCGGCAAACTCGACCAGGGATATCTCGAAATTTCAAATGTCAGGGTCGTTGACGAGATGGTCAATATGATCGTCGCTCAGCGCGCCTACGAATTGAATTCGAAAGTCATCCAGACAAGCGAGGACATGCTTCAGATTTCCAATAATCTGAAACGATAGGGCAGCGAATGATAAACATCCGGCTGAACATACTGGCAATATTCATCGCGGTATTTCTTATGTGCGGCTCGCTTATGGCCGATGACGGCCTGAACCGGGCGATCACTGCGAAGATATTGGCCTGTTACGATCTCGACACGACCGGGGTGGAAATTGAGTTCCGCAAAAATAACATCGAGGCCGCTTTCGATTCATATGACAGCCTTTATGTCAGGCCGATGACCGACGCCGAACCGCGCGGCCTTGTGCCGTTTCAGGTCGCCTTGTTCAAGGGCGGGGAGCTTGTCAGCCGGAAGCAGATCAGTACCCGGATCAGCCGGTTTGAATACGCCCTGGTAACGACCGACCGCATCAGAAGGCAGGATATCCTTACGCCCGAGAAGTACACTCTCAAACGGGTGGAAACGACCTATTTGACCGAAAAAGCCCTGACCTCTCCGGAAGAACTTTCCGGAAGCTGGGCGAGAAAAAATATTGGAAAAGATCAAATTATCACATCCGGCCTCATTGAACGGATTCCCACCATAATGTCCGGCAAACAGATTTCCATCTTGTACAAAACCGAGTCTATGGAAATCTCCGCGGCCGGCATCGCCATGGAAACAGGCTATGTCGGGGATCTGATCAGGGTCAGGAACAGCCAATCCAGGAAGGTAATTCCCTGCACCATCATTGATCGTAAAACGGTGCAGGTCAGTACACATTGAGGTGCATACCATGAGCTTAAAAAGAATCTTATTCCTGACATTGATTCTGCTGCTGTTGCCGTTTACACTCCGTGTCATGTCGGGTGACTTCGGGCAGTCGCAGTCATTGTTCACCGATATCAAAGCCAACAAGGTCGGTGACATTTTAACGGTCCTGATTTTTGAGAACTCGATGGCCTCGACCAAGTCCGAGACCAAAACGGAAAAAGCCGGGGAGAATTCGGTCAGCGGCGGTCCGGGCATCGGCTCGCTTGACTTCATACCGCTCTTCGGCGCCGATACCCAGAACAAAAGCAGCTTTAACGGCCGCGGCGAAAATCTTCGCAATCAGAATCTCCGCGCCCGGATGTCGGTCACGGTCGTGGATGTCAGGGCCAACGGCGACCTGATTATCAAAGGCAGCCGCGCCATTAATATTTCGAAAGACAAAGAAACCATGACACTGACCGGTGTCGTCCGGCAGCGCGATATAGCGGCGGATAATACCGTCGAGTCCTATAAGATTTCCGATGCCGAAATTACATACACCGGCAAAGGGGCCGCCAATACGGCCAGCCGTCCGGGCATCATCACCCGTTTTGTCAACTGGCTGTTTTAGGGGAGGAATGATGAAAACATTATTCAGTAACTGGTTATCATTTCCGACCCTGCTGGTCTGGCTGCTGACATTGCTCCTGCAGTTCTATGCGCCGCCGGCCGAAGCCTCGGCGCGCATCAAAGATATCGCCCGCATGAACACCGAAAGCGAAACCGATTTGATCGGTTATGGCCTGGTTATCGGTCTTGATGGAACCGGCGACAGCAAGGGGGTGCCGTTTACACGACAATCTCTCGCTAATATGATGGAGCGAATGGGCATGACTATCGATGCCGAACAACTGAAGACTAAAAATGCCGCGGCGGTGGTGGTCACCGCCAGGATATCATCGAATAACCGACTTGATGACCGCATTGATGTGACCGTTTCTTCCATCGGCGATGCCTCATCGCTGCAGGGAGGAACCCTGCTTATGACGCCCCTGTCCACCGTTATCGGCGACATGTACGCCCTTGCCCAGGGCCCGGTATCTATCGGAGGATTCAACGTCCAGGTCGATGAGGGCAACAAAATCGTCAATAACTATACCCTCGTGGGCCGGGTTCCCAACGGGGCCAAGGTGGCGCGGGAGCTGCCGCCGACCGGCGACAGCAAGGATATCCTGATCATGCTGCGCTCCCCCGATTATACCACCGCCGCCTCCATTACTAAGAAGATAAATATCAAGTATGGATTGACCGCTTTTACCGAGGATGCCTCGACCGTTCGCGTGGTCGTTCCCGATTCGCTGTCGTATCCCAACGAACGGGGAGAGTTCATCGCCGATATCGGTCAGATGCAGGTCACGCCCGATCAGGCGGCGAGAGTGGTCATAAATGAACGGACCGGGACCATTGTGGCCGGAAGCAATGTCTCCATTGCGCCGGTTGCCATCGCCCACGGCAATATTAATGTGAATATCAAGTCGTATCCGGTTATTTCGCAGCCGCAGCCCTTTTCCCAGGGCGAAACGGTCGTGACCTCCGAATACCAGTTAAACGTCGATAATGAAAAGGCCCGGGTCATTCATTTCCAGGAAACAGTTTCGCTTTCCGATGTGGCCGCGGCGCTGAATTCGATCGGGGCCGCCCCCCGGGATATTATTGCCATTTTCGAGGCCCTGAAACAAGCCGGCGCATTGAGAGCCGAGCTGGTAATAATTTAAGATTATGGATATTAAAGCGACAACATTCGGCGTCGAAAGACCCGCTCCCAAAGCTCAGCCCTTGGAATCAAAGCCGACTCTTGAGACCGAAAAGAAACGGTTGTTCAAGGCGGCCAAAGATATGGAGTCGCTCTTTTTCTATCAGGTTCTCAAGGCCATGCGCGATGCCATCCCAAAAACGGATGAGGAAGACGGGATGGGCTTCGGCGGGGGACTTGGAAAGGATATGTACACCCAGATGTTCGATCAGGAATTGGCCAATAAAATGGCCGGTAGTTCCAATCGGGGCATCGCCGGGGCCATTTACCGCTCCATGGAAAAAATTCTTGAAAAACAATTCGATGGCAACGGCGAGGTAAAAGCGGCCGATTCTCCGATGATAACGCCGCCCCGATATATAAAGGTGAAACAGGAAGAGACGAATACGGCCAAGCCGGTCAAAGTGACACCATCGGATCATACCAGCAAGAGCCCGGTCAAAACCGGCTATGATTCGATAATCGATAGAGTCTCGCGTAAATACAAACTCAATCCGGATCTGGTAAAGTCGGTCGTCATGGTCGAATCGGGCGGCGACGCCACAGCCGTTTCACCGGCCGGAGCCAAGGGCCTGATGCAATTGACCGATACCACCGCCGCCGATATGGGTGTTAATGATGTTTTTGATCCGAAGGAGAATATCGAGGGCGGCACGAAATATCTTAGAAAACTAATCGACCGTTTTGGAGATATCGAGAAAGCCCTGGCGGCCTATAATGCCGGACCTTCAAGGGTTGAAAAGTACGGCGGCATCCCGCCTTATCATGAAACCCGGGAATATGTCAAGTCAGTCATTGATACGCTCGGGAGTAAGCAAATTTTTTACGAGTAAACCGGGGGATTAAAGAGAAAAATAATTATGCCGAAAGAAAATAATGAAAATAGTTCAAATTCTGAACTGGTCAGGGAACTGATAGAGACCTTGGAAAAGGAGGCATCTCTTTTTGAAACGTTCCTGGAATTGCTCGAAATGCAGCAGCAGGCGCTGGTGAAAAACGACATCGCCATGCTTAATCGCATAACCGAGCGCCAGAGGGAAAAGCTGATGGAAACAGGAACCTGTGCCCGGAAGAGAGAAGCCATTATCAGTCGCCTGACATCGGAAGAAAACATGGTCGATGATTTGACCATATCGAAACTGATTGATTCGGTTTCACCCGGGCAGGCCAATATGCTGGAATTAATAAGGGAGACAATACTTGACCTGAACGATAAGATTCTGAAGACGAGATCTCAAAATGAGATGCTCATCAATCGTTCGCGGGAGAATATTGTTAAAACAATGGAACTGTTGGGGCGGATTAAAGTGCCCGGTAATAATTATAGCGGCGAAGGCAGGATCGATAATGTCCGGACCAATATCGCCCTGGACAGGAGGGCCTGATGTCTGGATTGTTTGACGGATTGGAACTCGGCAAACGCGCCCTCTCCACTCATCAATTGTGGCTGAATACCATCGGTCACAATGTTGCCAATGCCAACACCCCCGGATATACCCGGCAAAGGGTCCATACGACCACCACCATGCCTTACGAGCATTCGGTCGGGCCGGTCGGAACCGGCGTCACCGCCACCGATATTTATCATGTCCGTGATCTCTTTCTCGGCCAGCAGTATCGGCAGGAAAACGTTGCCCTGGGCCAGTGGACCTCCATGGAAAAATCTCTGACCCAGATCGAGGCCCTGTTCGCCGAACCGAACGCCGCATCATTAAGCGATCAGATGGATCAGTTCTGGAACGCCTGGTCGGATATGGCCAACAACCCCGAATCTCTCGCCGCCAGGTCGGCCCTCAAGGAACAAACCAATCTGATGACCGGCAGCTTTCATCGGCTCTATAATCAAATGACCGATTTGCGCAAATCGGTCGACGAAGACATTGCTTTGGTCACCCAGCAGGTGAATCAGTACACCGGTGAATTGGCTTCCCTGAATATGCAAATAGCCCGCACGGAACTGGGCGGCGAAAATGCCAATGATCTGCGCGATAAACGCGATTACCTGATCGATCAATTGTCGGAATTAGTCAATGTCAATGTCGCCGAGCAGAAAAATGGAACGGCTACGGTATATATCGGGTCGCTGGCTATTGTCGAGGGGACCTCGTCATTTAAGATCGGCACCTATAAATCGGGAGCCGGGGCCATTTCGGTCAACAATGTTGTCTGGCAGGGCAGCGAAAAGGACGTCAAAGTTCTCGGCGGCCAACTTAAGGGCTTGCTCGATACGCGCGATAAAGCCATTCCGAAATATCTTGAGGCTCTCGATGATATAGCGGCGGAGCTGATTAATAACGTCAACTCCCTGCATCAGACCGGTTACGGGCTCGATGGCTCCACCGGCATAAATTTCTTCAATGTGAATTACACTTCGGCCGGCAATTTCAAGCTGTCCGATGAAATAGAGAACAACGTCAATCGTATTGCGGCCTCGTTGTCGGGAGAGGTAGGTGATAATAGAAATGCTCTGGCCATTGCGGACCTGCGGACTTCCGCTCTGATGTCTCGTGGAACCGCCACCATGAGTGAGTTCTACAGCGGTTTGATGGGGCAAATTGGAATAGAAGCCGGGACGGCCAGAAATACCATGGAAAATTATCAACTGCTGGTGAGTCAACTGGATAATTCTCGCCAGGCGGTTCAGGGCGTATCGCTCGATGAGGAAATGACGCAGATGATCAAATACCAACAGGCGTATGATGCCGCCGCACGGGTTATTACCGTCATGGATGAGGCGCTGAGTACGGTTATTAAGGAAATGGGAATTGTTGGTAGATAACAGAAGCCTGATAAACTGACAGCCTTAGGCCACGGAGGGTATCGTGTTAATACTGACAAGGAAGTTGGGTGAGTCGATTACTATCGGCGATGATATAAAAATTACGGTTCTGGGCGTCTTCGGGCGCCAGGTCAGAATCGGTATCGAAGCACCGTCAAAAGTAGTCGTCCATCGCGAGGAAATATATGTGAAGATTCAACAGGAAAATCGAAAAGCCGCCAAATCGGTAAAACAGGACCTCGCCAGCGTTATGAAAATGCTTAAAGGAAAAATTGTCGGAGATGACTCCAAGAAGAAAAAATCGGCCGACATAAGTTACAAAAAAACAAACAGCAAACCCAACCGCAGCGGTGATGCTGCTAAACATGACAACTCGGAGTAACCTCGATGTTCTGGAGCAAGAAGAAATCCGATAAGAATATTAAGGATCCTGTCGCCCGGTATGGCGAATTAATGAGGAAAAACAATTCTGACAAGATCAAAGCATCACCGCAAAACGGAGCCAAAATAAAAAATCCGCCGCATGGCAGCGACAGGGAGTTTGTCTATTACGAAGATTAGGATGTTATGAGAGTAACCAATAACATGATCTCGGACCAGGTCCTTTCCAACCTTAACCGGTCACTGGCAAGGTTCATGAACCTGGAAGAGAATATGTCATCCGGCCGGCGCATCAACAAGCCGTCCGATGACCCGATCGGAACCCAGAAGGATCTGCGGTACCGAAATGTTCTTTCCGAAATCGGACAGTACAAGAAGAATATTAGCAGTGCCTCCAATCTCCTGGCTTCCTATGATAATATCCTCGGAAATATGAGCGATATCTTGTCGTCGGCCCGGGAACTGGCGGTTTCGCTGTCAAATGACACCTTCGATGCCAATGCCCGGGATTCGGCCTCTAATGAGGCCCAGTCGCTCTTTGAACAGATTATCGAGCTGGCCAACAGCCAGGTTGACAGCCGTTATATTTTCTCGGGATATCGGACCGGCGTCAAGGCGTTTCGCGCCGCGGCCGCCGGTGTCATATTTCAGGGAGACAAAGGCAATATTGCCGTCGAAATCGAAGCCGGGAGCAAGGTCGGTATTAACCTCATCGGTTCCGACATCCTCCTCGGTCAACTTGCCCCGCTCGGCCAAAATGCCGACTTTAAGGCAGGCATCGACGGCAACACGCTGCTTGCCGATCTCAACCTCGGCGCCGGAGTCGATCTTTCGGCCGGCACATTTCAAGTAACCGACAATAACACCGGCCTCAATGTCACGATTGACATAACCGGTGCCGTCACGGTGGATGATGCCCTGACTTTGATCAACAATCAGTTGGCCGCCGCCGGCATAACCAACCTGACGGTCGATTTCGGTCAGGAAGGCAACAATCTTCGCTGGAATGCTGTCGATACCGGCTTGATTACCGGAGCCACCCTGCTCTCGAATCTCAATGACGGCCGGGGCGTCGATCTGACTGACGGCAAAATAACGATTCATAACGCCGATGATTCCATTAATGTCGATGTCGATTTGACCGCCGCTAATGATATCGGCGATGTTATAAATGCTATCAACACAACCCTTGCCGCTGCCGGGATTAACAATGTGACGGCCGCTATCAATGCCGCCGGCAATGGCATAGATATCACCGACACCAACGGCGTTCCGCTCGGACTCATCATTGATGAGGCTTCCGCGACCGGCTCGACTGCTGCCGACCTCCGCATACTTGGCGAAATAGATCCGACTCTTCCAGGCGGTGATCTTAATCCGCGCATGGATTTTACCGTCAGCGAAGCCGCCGCCGGTCTTACCACTGCGGCCGATCTCGGCCTCCTGGGCGATTTTTCCCTGACCAAAGTAGGTGACGGCCTGACACCGATCATAACCGAGACTACCCCTCTGACGCTTCTGAAAAACGGACTCGGTCTCGAACTGGGGCAGGTCAAAATTTCCCAGGGAAATCGCTTGGTCTTTCTTGACTTGGGCAATACCGCCTACTCGACCGTCGGCGATCTGATGGATGCCTTCAATAACAGCGGCCTTGATATTAATGCCACGATAAACAGTTCACAAACCGGCCTTCAAATCGTGTCGACGTCCACGACTGCATCAATGAAAATCGAGGAAGTCGATGACGGCCGTACCGCTCATAATTTGGGCATTTTCGGTTCAACCGATATGATCGGATCGTTGATGATCCTGGTCGATGCCCTCAAGAATGATGATCGCGAAGTCATCGGACAGATTATCGGAAATCTCGATAAAGGTTTGCAAAATGTCCTCAACCACCGTGGCGCGGTCGGCTCAAAAGTGATTCGCATGGAAACGACCGACTCGCGGCTGAGTGATTTACAATACAATTTTACCAAAATGCTCAGTGATGTCGAAGATGCCGATTTGACAAAATTGGTTACTGATCTGGCAATGCAGGAAAACAGCTATCAGGCGGCGTTGATTGCAGCCTCCAAAATCATACAACCGTCATTGCTTAACTTCTTGAAATAGAGGATAGTCTTTTTACAGGGGAAGTATAAATGAAAGTCATGACACTAAGATTCGGAGAACTGGAAATTCCGAATGACAAAATCATTACCATGTCAAAACCGATTCTCGGCTTTGAAAACCTGAAACGATATTGCCTGATCGAGCGCGAGGACTGCGAACCCTTCCTGTGGTACCAGTCCGTCGATGACCCCGGCGCGGCCTTTCCGGTTGTGAATCCGCTGCTCTTCTGCCCGGGATACAGGATAGAGGTGAATCCCAAGGAAATCGAGGAATTGCACATCAAGGATGTGAAGTCCGTCGAGACTTACACCATTGTCACCATTCCGACCGATCCCCGGGATATGTCAATCAACCTGCAGGGCCCGATTCTGATTAACACCGAAACGCGGCTGGCCAAGCAATTGGTGCTGGTCAATTCCGGCTATGAAGTAAAATACTTTGTCATGCAGGACACTGACAAAGTCGTTGAAGAAAAACAGTATCAGGCACCCGCAACCGTTTGATTAAAATGCCGGGCAAGAAGAATAAAAAAAGCCGGGGGAAAACCTCCCGCACGCGAACCGCTGTATCAAAGTTCGGCAAGAATCCCAAAAACAGCACGAGCGAAAGCTCCGATAATACCATTGGAGCGTCATTGATCAAAGCCGAAAAGCTGTATCATGACAAAAAATTCAAACAATGCATCGATCTGCTGGAAAACCTGTCTCCGGGCATAAAAAATGAAACCGAACGCCTGAAATTTCTGCGTTTGACGGCCTTCGCCCGGGCCAACAGCGGCCGATTACCCGAAGCTGAAGATGCCGCCTGTAAGGGGCTTGAAATCGATGCCAATGATTGTGACTTTCATTTTGCACTTTCCTATATTTATGCTAACTATAAAGACTATGATAAATGCCTGAAACATGGCGAAAAATTCCTGGAATTGTTTACCGCCAGATCAAAGCGCCCTGGTGATACCGGGCTCCTGAGTGAAGGATACCTGCACCTGCTGTTCAATTATCTCGGCCTGGCATGGCAGGCGGCCGGGGAGACCGACCGGGCCGCCGAATCGTTCCAAAAAGCAATCGAACACAATGAAACCTATCATCATCCATATATAAATCTGGCCGCCCTCTGCCAGCGCCTCAAGGAGTATGAAAAGGCCGAATCCGTCGTCGATAACGGTCTCGAAAAATGTACTCAAGTCCAGGAACTGCGTATCCTCAAAAAAACCATGAAATATAAAGCAACCGTATCGGCCTGTATGATGGTCAAAAACGAAGAGGAATTCCTGCCCGCCTGCCTGGAATCGATCCGAAACTGGGTGGATGAAATAATTATCGTCGATACCGGATCGACCGACCGGACCGTCGAAATTGCCCGTTCTTATGGAGCCAAAGTCTTCCCGCAGAAGTGGAGCAAGGATTTCTCCAGGCATCGCAATTACTCTATTTCAAAAGCGACATGCGATTGGATATTTATTATTGATGCCGATGAAGAATTTATTGAAGATGATCTGCCTGTGTTGCGTCAGGCAATCAATCGCGATGATTTTCGAATTATTTCGATATCCGTTTTGAATACCGATAAGAAAACAGGGGAGTGCACTTCATTTTTGCCGTCCCCGCGTCTTTTCCGCCGGGAAGCCCGGTTCCGTTATGAGGGGATAGTGCACAATCAACTGCAATTTCCCGACAATGAACCCATTTTGAGGGTTGGCGTGAAAATCAAACACTATGGATACAACCTGCCCCATGATCAAAAAATGAAAAAGGTCGCCCGCTCCCGTGAATTGCTGGAAAAACAGCTCATGCTCAAGCCCGATGACCCCTTTGTCCATTTCAATTATGCCCAGTTGCTTCGAGGCGTCACCAAAAAGCCCGACAAAGAACTGGCCGGCCTTATCCTGAAACATGCCGCCCGCGTGGTCGAACTCAGTGACCCCCGAAACCGCGCCACCCTGCCGCTCTATCTGCAGGGGCTGCATCAACAGGCGACAACCTTAATCGCCTGCGGCCGGTTCGAAGAGGCTGCCGCAAAGTGCCGGCAGGCGCTCGATACCAAACCGGACTATCTTGACGCCCTGTACACTATCGGGGAGGCCTGCGGGAGAATGCATGACTATGATAAGGCGGAGCAATATTTCCTTCGATATCTTGATGAGCAGAAAAAATATGATGCCGGCAGGGAAGAATTAAGCATAATTCTCCTCTTCGGATTCATGCGCCATCGTGCCTACTATTCGCTGGGTTTGATACACCAAATACAGGGCAATACGACCCGGGCCGAAAATTATTACAAAAAAGCTCTCAGGGAACAGGAACCCTGCCAGGATATAAATCTCAAGCTGGCCGATATATATCTTGATCGTGAAGAAGCCGACAAGGCGTGGGAATATATCGAGAAAGAACTGGCCCTGAATCCATCCTCGGATTTGGCCAACTTACATAAGGCCAGATATTATGCTCTGCTCGGCAATGAAGCAAAGGCCGGTAGTTTCCTCGATAGAGCCGTCGAATTAACCGATGGTCGGCCCGAAATATATGAAGCCGGCGGATTATTCTGGCTGGCACGAAAAAAATATGACAAGGCGGTTCGGCTTCTGGCTGCCCTGGTCCAGGCCAAACCCGATTATGCGACCGGCTACAATATTCTGGCAAAAGCCTGCTATGAACAGGGTGATTTCTCCGGCGCCATCGACGCCTTTGACAAATGTGTTGAGTTATCTCCTCATGATTCAGAAGCTTACAATGATCTGGCCGGATGCTATTTTAAACTTGGTGACTATGAAAAAGCCGAGGAATTATATGCCCGCGCCCTGGGATTGAACGAGGGACTGGCCGCGGCCTGGCGAAATCTTGGCCTGACCCGGCTTCGATTGAATAAGCTGAACGAAGCTCTGCCGCTTCTTGAAAAATATATAGCGATAGCCCCTGATGACATCGTCATCAGCCTTGCGGTCGGCACTGTTTATCGCCGGCTCGAACGTTATGTTGAAGCCCTGCCGCATTTTGAGCGATTCCTGACCTCAAATCCAAGCCACGTTGAGGCGCTGTTTAATATCTCGGAATGTTACTATAATCTGGGATATGCTGATTCGGCGGCCATCGGTTATCTGCAGATTCTGAAAATTAATCCCGATTTTCAGCCCGCCAAAAGCCGTTTAGCGGAGATAGAAGCCCCTAAAACCACTGCCTAAGTTGTTGAAATCCAAGGATAATTAATCTCCGGCCGGAGCCATTAAGTTATAAAGTTTTAAAGCTTTTTGCCGATTTATATTATCAATAAAGAAGATGAAATACTTAACCGTTAAATTAAATATTTAACTAAAGGGGAGGTGTATAAGAACAAGAATTCCAATTACCTCAGTTTTTTAATAGGAATAAAGTGACATCGGATGTACGCCCGTTAATGGGCTGAGAGCTTTGTTAGGGGTAAGGAAATCCCAAACAATATTCAAGGAGGAAATGACGGATGTCACTTCGTATTAACAACAACATTGCTGCGATTGACTCGCACCGGAATCTGACTAACACGACGATGAATCTGACCAAATCGATGGAAAAGCTCTCGTCGGGTTATCGGATTAACCGTGCTGCTGATGACCCGGCTGGTTTGGTCATATCCGAACAGTTTCGGGCTCAGATCGCCGGTCTGAATCAGGCTATTGAGAACTCCGAAGGTTCGGTCAATATGATTCAGACGGCTGAAGGCGCTCTCAATGAAATCAACAGTCTGCTGGTTTCGATGAGAGAATTGGCCATTCACGCCGCTAATGAAGGCTTCAACGATACCGCTCAGCTCGAAGCCGACCAGGCAGAAATCAACAACGCCATTCAGACAATTGATAGAATTGCTGCCAATACCCAGTTTGGAACCAAGAAACTGCTTGATGGCACCAAGGCCAATGTTGCCACCATCACCAGTTCCAACAGCGCTGGAATCATGCTGATCGAAAGCGGATTATCCACCGGAACGCATTCCATCACCGCCACCAAGACGGCTGATGCGACCGCGTCCCTGAACATCACATCGTTTGGTGTCTCTCTCGACAGTACGGTTACCCCGTACAGCCTGACCGAAGGCATTCATAATATCGACGTCATTCAGGCTTCCGCCGGCGCGGCGAAAACCTCGAACAATGTCCATATTCTTGATGCCTGGGGCAATGGTCTCGAATTTGCCGCGGCCGCCACTTCGGCCCAGTTGACCTCGGCCGCCGCCATCGGCGCCCCCGCGACCGCCAGCAATGCCGGTACCTATACCGTCAAGCTGAACTATCAGGAAAACGGTCAGTCGGTCGCCGGCTGGCAGACCATGAGTGTGGATGTAACCGACACTATGACCACCGCTCAGGTGGCTTCTGCCTGGAATAATGCCATCAATAACAATGCCGCCCTGGCTGGACGCGCTGAGGCCGTTATTTCAGCCGGCAATGAACTCGTCTTCCGCTCCGTCAACTCCGGCGCGAACTATTCGGCCGCGATTGAAGGTTTCAGCACCGACGCCACCACCGGGTGGTTCTCATTTGCCGACGCCAGTGCCCGTGGCGCTTCCGCCAACGAACTTCGTTTTGATATTGATGTCGCCAAAGCGGCTTCCGCGATTTCCGCGACGACCACCATCACGGCAGGAACCTACACCTCCATCGATACCCTGATTGCCCAGTTGGAGACCGACCTTGCCGCCGATTTCGGCACTGCCGCCACCGGCGTCAATAATATTTCAGTCGCCAAGGTCAATGACAATCAGATTAAGTTCACCCTGATGGATGAAGGCTCCGATTACTCCATCCAGTTGCTGGCCACCTCCACCGATGATGTCGGCGCCGCCCGCGCTGCTCTCGGTATGTCAACCGACGCCGTGGCTGTTCAGGGTACCGACGCTCTGGTCAGCTTTGACAACTATACCAATACCATCAGTGCCGTCAATTACAATTCGACCCAGACTTTCGTCCTTGCCAACAAGGCTGAAGGTGTTTCCGGTCGCGGCACTATCGGTATTACCGTTGCCACCGCCAACCAGGGAATCAACCTCGGTTCCATGCTGCTTGATGCGACCGCGGCCAGGTTTGACGCCAGACTTAACGCCGGTCCCGCCACCACGGTTACCGCCGGAATCGACACCATCGTTTATAACGCTGACCGGACCGAATCGCTGAAGGTCAACATCGATCTGACCTCCAACGGCGGAAGTGAAACCATCAGCAATACCGACCAGTCGCTGGTCTTCCAGATCGGTGCCAATGTCGGACAGATTGCCAAAATCAGTCTGCCAGGTATGGCTGCTTCTTCCATGGGCCGGAATATTGCCGGTAATATGTTCACCTCGCTGGCCGGCATCGATGTTACAACGGTCCAGGGCGCCCAGGATGCCCAGTCCGTTATCGACTCTTCGATTGACCAGGTTTCCACGATTCGCGGCACGCTCGGTAGCTTCCAGAAAAACACTCTGGAATCCAGCCTGAGAAACCTTCGTATCGCCTCGCAGAACCTGCAGTCGTCCGAATCGACCATTCGTGACACCGATATGGCTGCTGAGATGTCTAACTTTGTCAAGAACCAGATCCTGCTCCAGGCCGGCACCGCAATGCTGGCTCAGGCCAATCAGGTCCCGCAGGTGGTTCTGTCTCTCTTCCAGTAATTTCTTTCTTACGAGCCGGCGGGGCCACCCGCCGGCTTTTTTTTGCCTGTTCCTCAATGTGACTCAAAAAGTTGTCCCGATTCCAACTGAATAAATCTGCCAAAAATCCGATAAAATATACAGGATAGAGTTCGTTATGGATATGGGGTGAAATACGACTTTTCAACCCCTAAGGATACCGTTACTGCATTATAAATGGATGCAACAAACTTATAGGAGAAGATATGCCGGGCACACAATCAATCGAAGGGCTGGCATCAAATCTCGATATTTCCTCTATTGTCGACACCATCATGTCATACGAGAGGTATCCTGTTACTTTGCTGGAGCAGGATAAGAAATATAAGACGCAGCAGGTTGCCGCCTACCAGGCCGTCCTGGCCAAATTTATCGCCCTCCAGAGCCAGGTCAGTCTGATGAAAAAAGAGTCATCCTATAATAAGGCCGACATAAATATTTCCGATGAGTCCGTCCTTTCGGCCACCGCCAGCGGTCGCGTCTCCTCGGGATCATACAATGTCAGCGTTCTTTCGCTGGCTCGCAATCATCAGGTCGCTTCGCGCGGCGTGAGCGATTCCACCACCGGGATTTTCGGTGCCGGGACAATTAAAATTTCCGTCGGTCAGGGCGGCACCACCACCATCAATGTCGATTCCGAAAACAACAGCCTCATCAGCATCAAGAATGCGATCAATGGTGCCCGCGCCGGCGTTTCCGCGTCGATCATTAATGACGGCACTTCCTCGAATCCATATCGGCTGCTCATAACCGCCTCCAAAACCGGTGCCGCCAATACTATCAAGCTGGACATTGATCTCACCGGCGGCGAAATGCTCGATTTTGAAAACAGCTCCTTCGATAATCCCGAAATGATAAAACTGTCATCCGGAACAACCACCGGCATATCGCTCGGCTCGACCGCCTCATATAGCGGCAGTCAAAATAAATTATATACCTTTACGGTTGGGGGCAACGGAACGCAGACCATCGGCTCGGATATAATTGCCCTTAATTGGTCCGATGGCACCAATTCGGGAACGATTCTGGTGACCCAGGCCGACAGCGAGGTGGAACTGACCGGCGCCGGAGCCGACGGCCTTAAGCTGTCATTTTCATCCGGCCAGTTGACCGCCGGTGACTCCTTCCAGGTGGCCGGCTTTGCGCCCCTTCTGCAGAATGCCTCCGATGCCCGGCTGGCGGTCGGGGGAGACGGCACCAACGGCGGATCGCCGATTATCGTCAATTCCGCGACCAATCACTTTGAAGAAATCATCCCCGGCGTTTCCCTCGATGTCAAAAAAACGACCGAACCGGGTGAGTCGATTATTATCAATACCAGTATCGATACCGAAGCCATCAGGACCATGGTCAACGATTTCGTGACGAAATACAATGCCGTCATGAGCTTTGTCGACGATCAGTTTTCATATAATACCGACACCAAAGAATCCGGCGTCCTTTTTGCCGATTATTCTCTTCAAGTCATGCAGTCAACCCTGAGATCATCGGCGACACGCGTTATAACGGAACTCGGTAATGGAATCAACTCCCTGTCGGCCATCGGTATTCGAACGGGGGCGGACGGCCAGCTAAAAATGGTCAACTCCGCCAAACTGGTCGATGCCATCCGGAATGACTTCGATAGCTTTGCCAATCTTTTTGTCAATTCCGCATCATCATCCTCGCAGTATGTGGAATTTGTCTCGGCCTCCGACAACTCCATCCCCGGAAAAGATTATGAGGTCAGGATCACCAAAGCCGCCTCCAAAGGATATTTCCAGGGAACTCTGATAAATGACCCCGCCGTATCGCCGATAACGATTGACAGCAGTAATAATACCCTGAAGCTAAAAGTGGATGGACTTGTATCCGAGGATCTGGTGCTCACCGAGGGCACCTACACCTCCGGCGGCGCTCTGGCGCGCGAAATACAATCCAAAATCGATAACGATCCGAAATTGAATAACCAGGATGTCGTCGTGGAGTGGGTTCCACTCTCCGGCTCCGGATACCTTAAAATAACCGGCGCGACCTATGGCTCGAAATCACAGGTGCGCATGGAAACCACATCATCCACTAATGCCTACAATGTCCTCGGCCTTGCGGGAGGCGTGGTGCACGCCGGCAGTGATGTCGAAGGTACCATCAACGGTGA
The DNA here is from genome assembly GCA_002838945.1 of candidate division Zixibacteria bacterium HGW-Zixibacteria-1. Lineage (NCBI taxonomy): Bacteria > Pseudomonadati > Candidatus Zixiibacteriota > candidate division Zixibacteria bacterium HGW-Zixibacteria-1. The sequence goes on along the minus strand of PGXB01000004.1, from coordinate 11,324 downwards.
AAGCGCCACCGGAAAAGGACAATTCCTGACCGGTGATGAAGACAACGCCACCACCGATGGTATCAAGCTGAAAATCATGATCTCCGAAAATCAGCTCCTTAATGGAGCCCTCACGGAAACCATCTCGATTTCACGCGGACTCGGCAGCCGGTTGACCAGTACGCTGGACAATATAACCAAAACCATTGATGGGTCCATCGCCCGGCGCACCTCATCACTCAATAAGCAGATTGAAGGTATCAGTAATCAAATCGCCGACTATGAAGAACGCCTGGCAACCCGGCGGGAGGATTTATACAACCAGTTCCTGCAGATGGAATCCCTCCTGTCGCAGTATCAATCGGAAGGTTCCTACCTGGAATCGCAATTGACCAGCATAAATCAAAATTGGAGTCAAATACTGAAAAAGTCATGATGAATAATAATGTAAAAAAGTACGAGGCCGTTGACACCCTCGGCCGCACATCGGTGGAGCTGGTCGTTAAGGTCTATGACGGCGCCATCGCCAGCCTCAAACAGGCCGCCGGAGCCTATCAAAAGGGGCAGACAAAAGAGGGTTATGATTCGATCGAGAAAGCGAAGAAATTTGTCGTGCATCTGTACACGACTCTCGATGAAGACAAGGGACAGGACATTGCAAGAAGACTTTCTCAACTTTACGCATATGTCATCGAAAAACTTAATATCGTCCAGGCCACCAAGGATCTTTCATTGATTGACGATTCCATCACCGTCCTGAGCAATGTCCGCGAGGGGTGGGATCAACTGGCCGGGCAAATTAAACACACAACGGCTAAAACTGAGAATGAACCGCATCAGGAAAAGCCCGTCCGCGGTGTATCATTTTCGATTTGATGAGGCGACAAATATGGAATTTAATCAAATCACGCAATTGGAGCGAGAGCTCATTTTTGTCCTGAAGGAGGAATATTCTTTCTATCAGTCCCTCTATATCCTTATTGATAAACAAAAAGATATGGTCAAATTCGAACGGGACGAAAAACTGCTGGACCTCTATACCGAAATCGAACGGTGTCATCAGCGCATTCAGCAATCCGAAAAGAAAATCGCCGCCCTGAAAGAAAAAAATCCGAAAATGTTCCATATTGCATCGGCCGCACCCGAGGTCAAGAAACTGGTCAACAGCATTATTACCATGGTCAAGAAAAGTATCGGCCTGGTCAAGGAAAACGAAGAATATCTTCGGGGACGGCATTCTCGTCTCAAAACGGAACTGAAGGAACTCAAAAATAGTCAGCAAATCCTGAAATACCTGCGGGACAGTGAACCGGCCCCCCAATTTGTCGACGGCAAAAATTAGGCATTTCGCCCGTCCTTCGGGGATGTGATATATAAACAGATGTGACTCAATTTAAGGCATGAGGTGAAATATGACGACAACATCAGCTACATCGTCGCTCGAAAATAGACTAAAACAGGTCATCAGCAATATCAGAAATCTTCCCACTCCGCCCATAGTCTTCGAGCGGATTCAGAAAGTCCTGAACAATCCTGAAACCTCAGTGGCTGATGTCGCCGCGATTCTTTCCGAAGACCCGGCCATGTCGGTAAAAGTCCTTAAATTGACCAATTCCGCATTCTATGGCCTGTCGCGCGAAATCGATTCGGTAAATCATGCCGTCATGATTATCGGACTTGAAGCGGTCAAAAATCTTGTCCTGTCCGCCTCGGTGCTGAGCATGTTCAAGGCCAACAAGGAAAACAAAGAATATCATGAAAAATTCTGGCGGCATTCTCTCTCGACCGCCCTCTCCGCCCGTGTCATCGCCAAAGATTTCCATAGCGGAAAAATGTTTAATCCCGACCCGGCTTTTTCCACCGGGTTGATTCATGATATCGGTAAAATGATAATTTGCTGCTTTATGCCGAGTGAGCATGAACAGGTCATGGAATATCTGCAGACGCATGAAAACGTTTCCCAGATGGAGGCCGAGATTATTACCATGGGATTCAACCATGCCCAGCTTGGGCGTCAGTTGGCCGTAACCTGGAAACTGCCCGACCGGCTTGCCGACGCCATCGGTTATCATCACAGCCCGGCCATGGAGAATCAGAGCGACGACCTTGCTCACCTGATAAATTTGGCTAATTATGTCGCCCACAACGGATTACCAGTCGATGCCGGAGGGCTCTCCAACACCAGGCTTGATCCTGAAACGATCAAATTCTTTAGGGTCGATGACGATTATATCGAACGGCTGAAAACCCGTCTGATAGATGAGTATATGAAGGCGGAGACCTTCATGAAGATTGCCGGATTGAGTTGAAATACTCCCGCCTGATAGCGGCCGTTTGGCTTTGCCTCTTAATTTTCACGCCCCAATGGCCGCTGCCGAACGGACCCGACACGGTATTTGGTTCATATTTTACTACCATACAATAAATTACCTTGACAAATCGGAATAAACCAGCATTTTACTCCGACTTGATGGACAAAAATGAGACGTAATGGACCTATCGCTATTTGACTACTACCTGCCTGAGGGCCGAATTGCCTACCACCCGGCCAGACAACGCGACCTCTCGCGCCTGATGATACTGGACCGCGCCGACGGCCAAATCAGCCATGGCAAATTCCCTGATATCGCCAATTTCATGAAGAAGGGCGACGGGCTTATTGTCAATGATACGAAGGTCCTCAAAGCCAGACTTTTCTCCCGACGCGCTTCCGGCGGAAAAATAGAAATCTTCCTGCTTGAAGAAATTCAGCATGAGGGCCAGGATTGCTGGCAGGTGCTGACCCACCCCACAAAACGTGTCAAAGAAGGCGAGTCCCTGTTTCTCGACGATGAATCCTCCTTTGAAGTAGTCAGTAAACTGCCGACCGGAAAATCAATAATCAAATTTAAGAGTAAGTCCGAAGCCGACCGGCTGATAGATAAATTCGGTCATATTCCGCTCCCGATCTATATTCATCGTCCCGATGAAAAGAAAGATGAAAGCCGCTATCAGACCTTATTTGCCGATCCCGGGAAAACCAAAGCGGTGGCCGCCCCGACCGCCGGGCTGCATTTTACCAACCGAACCATCACTCGAATAAAAAATAAGGGCGTCGAAATCATCCCGATAACCCTGCATGTCGGCTACGGAACTTTTAGAACCGTCAAAGTGAATGATATCAATGAACATTCGGTCGATGCTGAATTTGCCGAAATCTCCCGCGATGCCGCCGATCGCATAAATAAGATAAGGGAAAACGGCGGCAAAATATTCGCCGTCGGCACCACCTCGGTCAGAACCCTGGAATCGGCCGCTCTTGTCAAAGGAAAGGTCCAGCCTTATGCCGGATACGTCGATTTGTACATCAAACCCGGCCACGATTTCAAGCTGGTGGACCACCTCATAACCAATTTCCACCTCCCCAAATCATCGCTGATGATACTTGTCTCGGCCTTTGCCACCAGGGAGAAAATCCTCGAAGCCTACAATATCGCCGTCAAAGAGGAATATCGTTTTTACAGCTACGGCGATTGTATGCTGATTTTGTGACCGCTGATTTATAAAAAATTTAATCTTTCAATTCCAAAATACACCCGATATATTAAACCGATATGAATACGGTGGCATTAATCGTTGCGGCCGGACGGGGTGTCCGTTTCGGCGGCGACATACCGAAACAATTCCGAATTATTCTCGACCGGCCGCTTCTTGCCTGGACCGCCATGCAATTTGAAAAGGCCCGGCTGGTTGATGAAATTGTCCTTGTCATCGCCGAGGATTTTATGCTGTATGCCGGCGATAAAGTCGTGAAGCAATCTTCCTTCGCCAAATTGAAACGTATTATCAAGGGGGGAGAAACGCGCCGGGAATCGGTTCTTAACGGCCTCAAGGCGCTGCCGATTTCGACCGGCTTTGTGGCCATCCATGACGGCGCGCGGCCGCTTGTTGATGCCGCCGATATTGACCGTGTTATCGCCGTCGCCCACAAAGAGCGGGCGGCGATCCTGGCCCGCCCCATTGCCGACACGGTCAAAAGAGTCGAAGCCGACTATGTTATTTCGTCGCTTGACCGAAGCAAATTATACCGCGCCGAGACGCCTCAGGTCTTCCAATATGATCTTATTAAATCGGCCCATGAAAAATATATATCGGGCAGGGAAGTGACCGATGATTCCGCCCTGGTGGAAGCGCTTGGTTTCAAAGTCAGGACCGTTATTCCCGAAAAAAGAAATCTTAAAGTGACCACCGAAGAAGATATGCAATTGGCCAAAATGATAATAGAGGAGAATAACCGTGAAGCCTGATATTCGAATTGGGATCGGTTATGATTCACACCGTTTTGTGACAGGGCGCCCTCTGGTCCTGGGCGGCGTCATCATTGCCCATGAATACGGCCTCGACGGCCACAGCGATGCCGACGTTCTTCTTCACGCCATCGCCGACTCGATTCTGGGAGCGGCCGGCTTGGGCGATATCGGAGGGCATTTCCCCGATACCGACATGCAGTTCAAAGATATGCAATCGACCAAATTATTGTCGGAAGTCTTCAAGATGATTGTGCAAAAGGGTTTTCAGGTGGGGAATGTCGATGCCGTCATAATCGCCGAGAAACCGAAACTCGCGCCTCATCTTGACGCCATGAAATCGAAAATCAGCCGCATCCTGGTAGTTACGATCGATGATATCGCCGTCAAGGCCACGACCAACGAACAGATGGGTTTTGTCGGACGGGAAGAGGGGATTGCGGTTATCGCCACATCTTTATTGTATAAGGATCATGGAACAGTCGTTCAACCTGATAAATGATTTTCTCCAGAAGCTGTTCGCTTACGGGCCGTTCTGGATTTATCTGGCCCTGGTGGGAGCATCTTTTATCGAGAATATTTTCCCGCCCTTTCCCGGCGATTTTTTTACCATTGCCGGAGGCGCCCTGGCCGCGGCCGGATGGCTGAATATTTTTCTCGTCTTCGGAGTCGTTTATCTGGGCGGAATCGGCTCCACCATGGTTGTCTACTCACTGGGAACGTCGCTGGGCCGGAATTATTTCATCAGGAAAAATTATAAATATTTCTCTGTCGAAGATATCAATCGTCTGGAAATCTGGTTCGCCCGAAAGGGAGCCATTCTGCTGATTTTCAGCCGTTTTATTGTCGGCGCCCGGGCCGCTATTGCTCTTGTCTGCGGCATCGGACAATACAGCCCGACAAAGACCTTCGCCTTTTCCTCAATCTCATTCTGGATATTCAATGGCTTACTGCTGTTCAGCAGTTATATATTTGTTGTCAACTTCGACACCATCGCGCATTATTATCACCTCTATGAAAAAATCGCCTGGCCGATAATAATTACCGCGATATTAGTATTTATTATCCTGAAAATTAAGAAAATAAGAAACAATGGAAAAAAGACTTAAAATTCTGGTGCTCGCCGGGGGGCTCTCCGAGGAACGTGATGTCTCACTTGCTTCGGCTCGGGCCGTTACCGAGGCAATCAAAAAGCTCGGCCATAATGTTGCTGTCATCGATTCGGCCTCGGGTATATCATTGCTCGATGCTGAAGGAAAATATCTTTTGGCCGAAGATACCGCTTCCCTGTCCAAAATTGCCCTGAAACAAAAAGATAATCTGGCCCTGTCCGAGTCGATACAATCGCCCGACTATAAAAATTCCGATATCGTCTTTCTCGCCCTGCATGGCGGACGTGGTGAAGACGGCACCATTCAGGCCCTTCTGGAACTGGCCGGCATGAAATATACCGGTTCCGGTGTCCTGGCCTCGGCTGTGGCCATGCACAAGGCCTTTACCAAGCGCCTGGTGAGCCATGAAGGCATCCTGACACCCGATTGGCTGCTCTTCAAGGGCAATGACTTTGGCGACGTTGAGAGCCTCCTTAATCGGATTCAAGCTCATTTCGCATTTCCCCTGATCGTAAAACCGAATAACTCAGGATCGACCGTCGGCTTGACACTGGTTAGAAGTTTCGACCAATTGGCGGCCGCCGTTGAGACGGCCCGGAAAGTCACCGGGCAGGTTCTTGCCGAACAATATATTTCAGGCCGCGAAATCACCGCCTCCGTCCTGAACGGCCGGCCGTTTCCTCTGGTGGAAATCATTCCGACCAACGAATTGTATGACTATCAGTGCAAATATACCAAAGGGAAATCGCAATATGTCTGCCCGGCGCCAATTCCCGATAATATCCGGGATCAAATTCAGGAAACGGCTGCCCGAGTTTATGAAATAGTCGGCTGCTCCGGCCTGGCTCGTGTTGATTTTATCCTCGATAAGGGGAACAAAGCATATTTTCTGGAAGTTAATACATTACCGGGCATGACCGAATTATCGCTCGCGCCGATGGCCGCGAGAGAAGCCGGAATGGATTTTGAGAAACTTGTCGATTTGATTTGCAAAACTGCGCTGAATAGATAGAGAATTATGACCAAATACAGTATCGATGGAATCCTTTTTGATCTTGGCTCGACACTTCTCGAATATGAGACCATTCCCTGGAGTGTTCTCGATGTAAATTGCGTCAATGCCGGATATGAATTCCTGAAAAAAGATGGGTATAAACTGCCTCCCATCGACCACTTCTGGGCCAGGTATGTTGAGATATGGGGCCGATATCGCGAACGCTCCGCTGAGTCGCTTGAAGAATGGCGCATTATCGACGCCGTCAAGGATCTTCTGGGGTCATTCGAAATTAAAAATAATGGCCCATTGCCCGACCGGTTTTTTGAAGCTTATTATACTCCGGTCTCCCGGCAATTGTCCATTTTCGCCGATGCCCCGTCTGTGCTGAAATCTCTTAAATCAAGGGGCAAGCGAATCGGCCTCGTCTCCAACACTTATTTCCCGGAGGAATATCATATCGGCGAACTGCAGCGTTTCGGCCTGCTGTCATTTTTTGACTTTACCATTTTTTCGGTCTCCTTTGGATATCGCAAACCGCATTCGGCAATTTACAAAAAGGCGCTCGATCTTCTGGAAACCGAGCCTGCCAGGACGCTTTTCGTTGGTGACCGATATCTGGAGGATTGCGAAGGGCCCGCCGGCGCCGGGATGCACACGATCATAAAATATCGTGCCGGAAGAGAATACCCCGACCCGATGAAACCGGGGCAGATTGTCGTAGAATCATTGACAAAACTTCTTGATTATATCGCGGATTAGTTTGACGATTTCATTAGATAATCGTATATTCCATTTTTGGCAAATTTTCGAATAAAAAGGAGTGATCATGGATCAGACCGAAATTCTATTGCAGGATATAACCAATGCCTTTGGCATCTCCGGTCATGAAGGAGCCGCCAGAGAAGTGATGGCCCGCTATATGAAGGGCCTGGCCGACATCAGCTTTGACAAGCTGGGTTCCATTATCGGCCGCAAAAAGGGTACCTCCGATTCACCCCGGGTGGTCGTGGCCGGACACCTCGATGAAATCGGTTTTATGGTCAGGGAAATCACCAGCGACGGCTTCATCAAGTTTCTCCCTTTGGGCGGCTGGTGGGGACATGTCGCCCTCGCCCAGCGCGTCTGGATCATGACTTCCAAGGGTCCCGTCCTCGGCGTCGTCGGCTCGACACCGCCCCATCTGCTGAAGGCGAAGGACCGCGAAAAGGTCCTCGACATCGATGAGATGTTCATCGATGTCGGAACCATGGAAAAATATGACATCAAGAAAAAACTGGGCGTCAAAGTTGGTGATCCGATTATCCCCGATTCCAAATTTACCGTCATGAATCATAACCAGATGTATCTCGGCAAGGCCCTGGATAACCGCGTCGCCTGCGCCATGGTCATCGATATTCTTCGCCATTTCCAGAAAACCGCCCATCCCAATACTATCTATGGCGCCGGAACGGTTCAGGAAGAGGTCGGCCTTCGCGGCGCCAAGACTGTCGCCCACACGGTCGATCCTGATGTGGCCGTCATTCTCGACGTTACCGTCGCCCGCGATATTCCTCCCGATGGCAGCAAAGTATCGGAAAAATTGGGGGCAGGGGCCGCCATTCTGGTCTATGACGGCGGCATGATCCCCAATCAGAGACTCCGCGAGTTATTCATGAAAACCGCCGAGGAAAACAAAATTCCCTACCACCTGACATCTTTGTTAAGGGGAACCACCGACGGTGCCGCCATCCATGTCAGTCGTTCCGGCGTCCCGACCGTCTTTGTCGGAATCGAAACCAGATACATCCACTCGCACAACAGCATCATCTATCGTAAAGATTATGACAACATTGTGAAACTGGCCGTGGCCGTTATTAAAAAATTGAATAAAAAGACAGTGGACTCATTGACCGCTGCATGAGGAAATCGATATGTCGCTCCGACTGACAAATACAATGACTCGCAAACAGGAAGAATTCTCACCCCTCGAAGATAATCATGTCCGGATGTACACCTGCGGCCCGACCGTCCACGACTACGCCCATATCGGCAACTTCAGGACTTACATGTTCGAAGATCTCCTGCGCCGATATCTCAAGTACAAAGGATACAAAGTCACTCAGGTGATGAACCTGACCGATATCGATGATAAAACCATAAGGAAATCGCGCGAACTGGGTATTTCCCTTGATGAATACACGTCCAAATACAAAAAGGCCTTCTTCGAAGATATCGATACCCTTCGCATCGAACGCGCCGAGCATTATCCCGAAGCCACCACTCATGTTCCCGAGATGGTTGCGATGGTCGGGACCCTGATGCAAAAGGGCCTCGCCTACGAAGTTGAGGGTAATTTCTATTTTTCCATCGCTAAATTCAACGGCTACGGAAAATTATCTCATATTGACCTTGAAGGATTGAAACCCGGCGCGCGGGTCGCCTCGGACGAATATGAAAAAGAATCGGTTTCCGATTTCGCCCTCTGGAAAGCCTGGGATGAAAACGATGGCGATGTCTATTGGGAGACCGAATTGGGAAAGGGCCGTCCCGGATGGCATCTGGAATGCTCCGTCATGTCGATGAAATACCTCGGCGAAACCTTCGATATACATACCGGCGGGGTCGATAATATCTTCCCGCACCATGAAAACGAAATCGCCCAATCCGAAGGCGCCACCGGAAAACCGTTCGCAATCCTGTGGCTTCACAGTGAGCACCTGGTTGTTGATGGCCGCAAAATGGCCAAATCGCTGAATAATTTCTATACCCTTCGCCAGGTCATGGAACGCGGCTATTCGGCTATCGCCGTCAGGTATGCGCTGCTGTCCACTCATTACCGCCAGCAGCTTAATTTTACTTTCGAACGCATCGAAGCGGCCGCCAATGCCCTCGAGCGATATACCGACTTCCACAATAATCTGGCCGATTACCCCGGCGGAAAATCCTCCGGTGAAGCCGACACGTACATTGACAAACTGCTGTCCGGTTTCGAATCATCGCTCGATGATGACCTCAATATCTCGGCGGCACTGGCTGAAGTCTTCGATTTCATCCGGGATATCAACCGTCTTAAGGCCGAAAATAAACTCTCGGCCGACGAACGCGATAGGGCGCTCAAGGTCCTGAAAAAGATTGATACCGTTCTCGATTTCCTGCCTCGCGCCGAAGAAGGCATCGACGACGAGATAGAAGCTCTCATCCAGAAGAGGGTAGAGGCCAAAAAACGGCGCGATTTTGCCGCCGCCGATAAAATCAGGGATGATCTCCTGCAGCAAGGCATCATCCTCGAGGATACTCCGGCCGGAACCAAGTGGAAAAGAAAAATATAGCCGGGCCGATGCACTATCATTCCGCCGATTAAAATAGGGCTGATTATTTGGCTTGACATATTCGTAAAAATATATATAATAGCTTTCTATTTATCGGCGCCGGCGTAACTCAGTTGGTAGAGTAGCTGATTTGTAATCAGCCTGTCGGGGGTTCGAGTCCCTTCGCCGGCTTTATTAAGCTGAAGGGATTAGAGAGGCGGCCGATAAGAAAAATATATTTGGAGGGGTTCCCGAGCGGCCAAAGGGAACAGACTGTAAATCTGTCGGCGAAGCCTTCGGAGGTTCGAATCCTCCCCCCTCCATAAATTAAAACCTGAAGCAATTCAGGTTTTTTTCATTTACTCAGTCTTTTGCATGCTTTATGGTTGCTGTTGTCCCGGCCGATTAATAAATTATAATGTCACGCCAAACTTAATAGGGGAAAAGCCGATGTTCTCATCAAAATCTCTATTCGTGAAGTCATCCGCAATATTATTTGGGGCCATTCTATTATTGATTTGCACTTGCGGCAAGGAGAAATCAGTCGAATCACCGCAGAATGATCCTCCCGAAATTCTGTCGGCCATTCAAACCGAAGCTTCCGGCGGCATTTATTTCAGCTATCGAGCTGATTTTGCTGATACCGACGGCCCCGATACGCTTATAACGTATCTGAACTATCCCCAATGGCTGACATCCTCCGGCGATAGTATTTATGGAACCCCCGATGATGGTCTCGCGGACACTTCTTTTACGCTAATTTTCTCCGATGGCTTAAAGACCGACACTCAGCTTGTTTCCGTCGATATGATCCCCAGTCTTGTCGTTTACGGCGATACCCGAACCGGTCACGAGGCCCACCAGGCCATCGTAAATCTTATTATTGACGTCCGACCGGCCGCCGTTTTTCATGTCGGTGATCTGGTCGGTAACGGCAATCTCCAAAGTGACTGGGACATTTTCAATAATATAGTCGCCGAGATGCTCGCCACGGCGGAATTTTTCCCTGCCCTCGGAAACCATGAATACCAGTCACCGCTGTATTTTGCGAATTTTGATCTGCCCAATAATGAAGAATGGTACTCGGTTGACAGAAACCGCATTCATTTTATTATTCTAAATACCTGCGTCGGTATTTCCGCAGGCTCCGATCAATACCAATGGCTCCTGTCGGATCTGGCCGCCATCGCCGATTCCATTCTCTTTACGGTGGCGGTTTTCCATCACCCGCCCTACAGCACCGGCTCTCATGCCGAGGACGAAATGGGTCTGCGGCAAATTCTGGTTCCATTATTTGAGCAATATGGTGTCGATATCGCCTTCACCGGTCATGATCATGATTACGAGCGTTCTTTCTGCGGCGGGATATATTACATTGTTGCGGGCGGGGGAGGAGCCCCTCTTCGCGATCAGGCCCGGACCCACCCCTGCGGCGAACTATTCCTGGAAAAATATCATTTCTGCAAACTCTCGCGAGTGGATAATAGATTGATTGTGAATGTTTATGATATCGATACCCTGCTGATCGACTATTATGAAATCAATCGTTAGCTGAAAATACCCTTCAAATTCAAAAGCCCCCCGCTTGTGCGGGGGGCTTTTGTGTATGTGGTGTAACCTGTTGTAACGTCAGGTCGGGCAAAATGACGTTACTTCAGGAGGA